>NZ_JBNGCO010000048.1:0-34237 GCF_049974805.1 Baaleninema sp. | reverse complement strand
AATGCTTTCTCTAAGAAGCTTTCGAGACTTGCCACCTTAAGTGACCCGTACCGAATTTACCTGGGGAAGCCAAAAATCAAACTTAACCTAAAACGAGACATATCGAACGTTACCGCGAAGCGAGAACTGGAATCGATTGCGATTTCAACAGAGGAAAGAGGGCGAACTGCCGAGGGGCTTCTCGATCGATCTTCCCTTCCTCAACCGCCAACCGAAGACGTTGCAACGCATCGAGATCGGAAGTGGCATACGCCTTATATTGCAAAAACTGAGAAATCGAAGCTTCCGACGCAACGCTCAAGCACCCTGTCTGATACGCAGACTCTACTAATGTCTGAATCATAGCTACACGCTCGGTAAAATACACCCTTGTCCCCAGTATGGCTTCCCCTCGCCTCCCGAGAACCGATCGAAATCGATCGAAGTTGCGATCGCGATCGCTGACAAACCCCAAAACATGACAGACACGCCCGAACTGTCACAGAATTGACAGCAACGGTGCAAAAACGGGAAACCCTAAGAGTACAATCAATTGAAATCGTCGTAGAGGATAACAGAAATATGATTGCAGAGGTGAGTTTGCAGCCGTCGCTCGTCGAACTCGCCCGCTCGGGCAACTTCCACGCGATCGCCTACTGGCTGAACAGCCATCTCATCCCCGAAGGCATTTACGCCCGCGTCGGTGCCGCCTCGGCGGGGTGCGTTCGCATTCAAGTGGAAGTCCCGCCGTTACCGATGGATACCCTATGGCAAAAACGCCTGGTTCGCGCCATCTGCCATCACGTTTGGAAACTCAACTCCGACGCCATTAAAGGGGTTCACATCATCGCCCACTTCGCCGGACAAACGGAAATCCTCTGGAAACAGTCCGTTCGCATCGTCACCCCCAACCAACGCCAACGCCAAAACCACCGTTCTCCCCTCAACGCCCTCCACGCCGTCAAACGCTGGATTGCTCAAACCTATAAAGCCTTACGAATGCTATTGTTGGCGGGAACCGCCGCCGCTGCCTTCAGCTTTGGCTGTTGGATGAGTTATCAGGATTTACCGCCGCTGTTACCGAAACTTCCGGCGATGACCTCTACAGACATCATTTCCCGTCCGTCAAATTCCCTCGATCGCATCCAAGCCGCCCTCGAAGAAGTAGAGATCGATCGACAAGCCGCCAACTCTCCCGGTAACGGCGTCGTTCGCCTCACCTTTGGCGGCGATGTCGATCTCTCCCACTTCGATCCCTACGATCCCGGTCTTCTCAACGATCTCCCAAATTTCCAAGAGGCCGACGTTGCCACCCTCAACCTCAATCTACCCCTAACCGACGCCGATACGCCTCGCCCCAAAACCGACAACCGCAAAGCCGCCCCGGAAGCCGTCGAAGCCCTCCGCCAAGCCGGAATCGACGTGGTGAACCTGGCCAACGATCGCGTCATGGACTACCACATCCTCGGCTTAGACGACACGCTCAAAACCCTCGACGCTGCCGAAATCCACCACATTGGCGCCGGACGCACTCTCACGGAGGCTCGCCGTCCGAAAATTCTCGAAATTAAAGGGCAGCGTATCGCCTATTTCGGCTACAGCATTGGCGATCTCTACATCGCCAGTTCCGGACGTCCGGGGACGAACGCCGGGGAGGAAACCCGCATCGCTCAAGATATTCAAGCGGTTCGCGATGAGGTGGATTGGGTCCTCGTCAACTTCCACTGGGGGGCGGAATTAGCCAGCTATCCCGCTTCTTGGCAAATCGATCTGGCTCGCTTTGCCATCGATAACGGTGCCGATCTCATTGTCGGACACCATCCTCGAGTCCTTCAGGGGGCGGAACTTTACCGCAATCGCCCCATTGTTTACGCTTTGGGAGATTTGACGTCGGGAGAGGGAACGGACGCCGCGCTTCTCGAGGTGTCGCTGACGAAGGATAATATGACGGTGGAACTGCTCCCGGTGGAAACTTACGGCGATCGACCGATTTTAGCTCACGGCGATCACCGTCGGGAGATTCTCGATCGTTTGGAAGTGGTATCGAATCCCTTCGATCGCCCTTTTACTCAAGCCGTCACCCTCGACAAACGCCGTTCTGAGACGCCCGAACCTCCTCCCGAGACGGAATCCCCGTTACCGACACCGACTTGGGAGTTCGATCGATCCCTTCCCGATTTACCTTCGGCCGAAACCGACGATTCTTTCAATACCGACGATTCGTTTATTAACGATCCCTTCGTTGCCCCGGCGGGCGTTTCGCCCGAGACCCCTTCGACTTCGACCAATCCCTCTCACAATCGTTTGGTGGAATTTGGCAAAACCCTCATGGGTTATCCCGCAGAGGAAAACGCCGTCGAGTTTCCCCAACCCGAGTTTCAAGAGTCCAATGGCTTGGAAGCCTTGGAGAGTCGCGAAGAATTTGAGGGGTTTCAAGATAGCGAGGAATTTGAAAAACCGGAATTTGAAAAACCGGAATTTGAAGATTTCGAGAACTTCGAGGAAACTGACGACTTTTCCGAACCGATGGGATGGAAAACGCCAACGTTGCCCTTCGAGGTGGCGACGACGCCCCCACCCCCATCGAAACGGACATCGAAGCGATCGCGTCACGCTAATATCGAACTTCCGCCAATTCAGGCGAAATTTCGTGCCCCGCTGCCAACTTCTCAATTTCCCGTCATATCGTAGGATGAAAAGCGTAAGTTCGCTTCGATCGCCGTCGAGTTTCTTCCGCTCGATGCCGCTAGAAGCGTAGTGAAGGGCTAAACACGATCCATGTACGCGATCGAAACTCAAAAAAAACAGTATCAAACCTATATCCTCTGCGATCGCACCGCGAATTCCCAGGTTGCCATCGTTCCCGAACGGGGGGGACTCGTAACGCGGTGGACAGTTGGCGATCGAGATCTTCTATATTTCGACGAAGAACGCTTCGCCAATCCCCAACTGAGCGTTCGCGGGGGAATTCCGATTCTCTTCCCCATCTGCGGCAACCTTCCCGACAACCGCTATACTTACGACGGCAAAACCTATCACCTCAAACAACATGGTTTCGCGCGGGATCTGCCCTGGAACGTCGTCGATCGCAACACGGAGGATTGTGCCAGTCTCACCCTCGAACTTGTTAGTAGCGATCGCACGCGAGAAGTCTACCCCTTCGAGTTTCAACTGACGTTTACCTACAGACTTCAAGGCGACACCCTCGAAATCGGCCAACGCTTCACCAACCCCAGCGACGATCGCGTATTGCCCTTTTCCACAGGGCTACATCCCTATTTCCTCACCCGCGACAAATCTCAACTGCGGTTTCTCATCCCCTCGAAACAGTATTGGAACCAAATCGACGGTGCCTTACAAGACTTTCACGGCCAGTTCGACTTCGATCTCGACGAAATCGATGTCGCCTTCTCCCAACTCAGCAGCCACAACGCCGCCGTTTCCGACGAAGCCGGGGGATTTCAACTCAAACTGGAGTACAACAGCCCCTTCTCTACCCTCGTCTTCTGGACGGTACGGGGAAAAGACTACTACTGTCTCGAACCCTGGACGGCACCTCGAAACGCCCTCAACACGGGAGAACGGCTGATTCGCATCCACCCGCGATCGAGCCTGGAAATGCTCGTCCGCTTTCAGGTTCAGCCCCTTTGAAGCCAGACTTGAAACCCGATTTGAGACAAGATCCCAAAAAAATTTGAAAAACCCCTTGCAATCTCATTCAGATGTGCTAATCTAGTAAAGGTCTGAACAAAACAACCGGACGCCACCGGGTCGCTAACTCAACGGTAGAGTACTCGGCTTTTAACCGATTAGTTCTGGGTTCGAATCCCAGGCGACCCATTTTTCAGGAAACCGTGAAACGGAAAGAGTTTCTAAAAGACGCGCTGCGGTGCGTCTTTTGTGGTTTGAGCAAAACCGCCGCGCATCCTACGAATGAACGCGAAGCGTCATTCGCTAGTTAGCGGCGGGCGAAGTTTACGCGGATCGTCTTGATTCTCGATGTACCTTAATAAGGTCTCGATGTTAGCCCTGCCCCCCGTGGAAATCAAGGCATAAGCTCGATTCCAAAAGTGAGGCTTCCAGTAGAAAGGACGTAGTTGCTCGGCAAATTCCTGGCGCATCTTTCGGGCTGACACTGACTTCAAGTTTTTTACAAAATTAGACAACGTGACCGTGGGGTCAACCTCAAACAGCAGGTGTACGTGGTCGGGTTCGCCGCCAAACTCGAGCAATTCACCTCCCCATTTAGTCAGTAGGTCGGCAAATATCTCCTCTAACCTATCCAGCATTGGGGCGGACAGACACTCGTGGCGATACTTCATTGACAACACAAGATGAAAGGAAAGCCGATAAGCAGCGTGGTTCTTTGTTTTTAGCTTGCTAAAATTGCGAGACACGATCTACTATAGCAATATGGATAAGACCATTATACGCACAGACAAATGGCAATTACGCCCCTCGTCAAAAGCGCGACTTCAGCTTGAAGCGACAATTGACGAGTACCGCGCCTTCTGCAAAGCTCTGTCCTATGTCGTCATGGGACACTGGCCGGAACTGGTGGCAGCCAAAAGCTTCTGTGCGTCAGCCGAAAAGCTGATTCATCGCACCCGCAAGAATCCCGATCCGAAGTATGGTTACTTCGAGAAGCGGTTTTACAAATTTCCGTCCTATTTGCGAAGGGCAGCCATTGAATTCGTGAAAGGGCAGGTTTCGTCCTACCTGACTCGATACCGAGAATGGCAATCGGGTGTTCGGAAACGGCGCGATGCCAAGCCTCCTGTCTTCAACGTAGATGCTGGGTGCTATCCGGTTCTCTACAAAGGACAGTTGGTTAAATTCGAGGCGAATTTGCGGGTGGCACAGATTAAAGTCTGGAACGGCTTGGATTGGGTCTGGACTGAAGTGCCGATTGCCAGCCAGCGGCAGCGGCATCTAATCGGCTCCATCAAGTCTCCCTATCTGGTGGTTTCCCAGAAGCATTGTCATTTGGCAGTGCCTTTCGAGATTACCCCACCCCAATGGGAAACTGACGTGGTGTGTGCTGTAGATGTAGGAATCAATACCCTGGCTACAGCCTCGATCGTTTGTCCAGACGGCACTGTATTGGCTCGGAAGTTCATTCATCCGGCCTCTGACATAGACCGTCGAGACAAACAGGCCAACATCATCCGACAAAAGGCACGAAAGACCAAAACGTTGCACCGTGGATTTGCCAAGACTCCGTATCGCAAGGCAAAAGGCATCAACGCTAATATTGCTCAGCAGGTATCTCGGCAAATCGTTAATTTTGCCCTAGAGCATGGAGCCAGCACTATCGTCTTTGAAGACCTGAAGGGCTGGCGACCTAAAGGAGGCAGAAAGCGGTCAAACCTGAAGCAGAAGTTTCATGGCTGGCTGCATCGCCGCCTGGTGTTACTGACACAGGAGAAGTTTCAGGAAGTTGGGGGCAAAACCGAGTATGTTTCTGCTCGGGGTACGTCGTCTTGGGCTTTTGACGGTAGCGGCAAGGTACGACGCTCTAAAACTCAGTACGAGTTAGCCTTGTTTCCCAATGGAAAACGCTATAACGCCGATCTGGGGGCTTCGTACAACATTGCGGCTCGATACTTGGCTTACCAACTGAAGCTGACCCGCCGAAAGGACGGGCAGGTAGCGAAAGGCAGAAGTTCCTGCGCTACGCCGAGAATGCCGGCCACCCTCTCTCTTTTATGGGATTGGGAAGCTGCTCATGGACGCGAAGCGTCATGAGCGGAGCATTCACACTCCATACTTATCTCAAACAGCGGTTTCTCCCAACTCTGCTCTGGGCGTGAAGACTTACCTTAACCCGCGAGAAGTAACCCCCGCTCTACCCGAGAGGGTGAGCGTCGAGTCGGAATAGAACGAATCGAATCAATCCCCCCAGTGTCTCGAGACACTAGGGGGATTAAAAGGATCGAAGCGCGATCGAACTGGCTTCAGAGGAACTAGATTAGCTCATCCATTCCTCGACCGCTTCCTCTTTGGTATTAGTGTTGCGAGAGGGCGTTTCGCGCTCGAACTTCATGTGAATCGATCGCGTTTGTTCGCCGTCGGCCGCCACCGCCATAATCGGATAATCGATGAGTCCATCTTGGAAGGACATTTGGAAACGGAAAGTACCGTCGGGATTCAGCTTGATGGGACGACCGCCAATCGTCACCGTCGCATCGGGTTCCGTGGCACCGTAAACGATGAGTTCCGCATCGGCTACGAGCCAGAACTTGCGCGGACGCATCGGCGGCATAGACGCACTGAAGCCTACGCCAGACATTCCCACGCCGGACATGGTCAAACCGGACACCATACCGGAAGCCGTCGGAACTGCCCACATTCCCACGCCGGAAGGGAAGACGTAGGAACTGATGGCTTGTTCGGGAACTTGCTGCATGGAACCGAACAGCGACCCCGCCACCCGTTGCGCTTCGGCCGATTTGGCCATGCCGAAGATTTCGTCGTAGATGGGGTTTTCTCCCACCGGCGCCGGCGCCACTTTTTTGCTCGGAGGCACCAGTTCCACAAAGGTTTTACCTTGAAGTTCTTCTTCCCAGTTGACGGTGATGAAGACATCCTCAATCCAGTCGGAGGGATACACCGGGGGAATGTGAACCGGGACAGACCGCGCCAGAATCAACCAGCGACCGTCAGCGCAGCGATAGCCGATATCTACGATGTAGTCTCGATCGCTGACTGGAATCGGTAGATACCATTCCCGCGCCAGTTCGTCGCAAGGATACTCTTGAATACTGTGGGGACGTTGGTTGTTGAGGTCGATATCCGTCGAATCGTAAATGCGAAGGGCGAGTTGTTGTCCCCCTTGGCGGCGGAGTTCTTCTTTATGTTCGTTGGAAACGTCCCAATAGCAATAAGCCCATTGGGGATCGCGAGGCATTAAGACAATGCGACTTTCGCCGTAGCCGTCGGGTAAATCGGCTAACCCTTCATCGACGGAGGCCAGTTCGCCTCCGGTGCGATCGTCTTGACCGAGTTCGAATTTTGCCGCTTCCACTGCTTCCTGAGCCTCCAATTGACGAGATGTACTGCTGGGATTGGGTTGGGGTTGCTTGAGTTCTTGGGAAGATTGCCGAACCGTTTGTTCGGGTAAAACTGCTTGAATCGCGGCCAGTAGCTGAGACTTCCGCATTCGGCTATACCGAGAAATGCCGCACTCGCTGGCAACTTTTCGCAGTTGCCGCAGGGTCATTTCCTCCAGGGGGGGACGTTCTTGTGACATAGGGCTTTTAGGTCTATCTCGATAGGTTGTCAAATAATCTTGACAAACGAACGGAATTTTCGAGAGATGCCGAAAGTTTGCGATGAATTTGGGATCGCCGGGATCGCCCGACTAGGTATATCTTGCAGAAAACTCCCCGTATAGACAAGAGGCGAAAACAATTGATTTGAGGGGAGTTCACGGAATACCAGGTATTTTCGGGATCGTTATGTCATGAAATCTTGACATTAATACCTCGAGCTGAGGGGATCGATCGCCCTTAATGTCATGAAAATTTGATATTTAAGTCCCGGGGGTTGAGTTCAAAGACAAAGACCCCCGGCATCTCTGAGATACCGGGGGTGTCGTAGAGGGGGAGATGGGGAGCCAGGGAGAGGGGGAGAGGGGGAGAGAATTTCTCCTCATCCCATCTAAATATCCCCTAGAATCGTAAACCAGTAATCGCCCCCCGGTTCGAGTTGATAGTCCTGCTGTTCGAGGAAGCGTCCGAGGGGTTCTTGAATGAGAGCGCGTCCTTGAGAGGGTTCGACGACGAGGCGCGATCGCCGAAACTGCCATTGAAACTGCCAGGTAAATGCTCCCGCCGTCACTTCGCCGAGTAACAGTCCGTGATGCCACGAACAATCGGTGACGCGCACGTAGGCTGTGGTTTTGGGCAAACGGTTAGAACTCAAGCCGATTCTGCGAGATTGCGACTGTTGTACAGGCTCATCGCTTTTTCGACCCCCTCTTTCAGGCTGACTTCGATCGCGTCTCGAACGAGGTACAACACTTCAGAGAGGATTTCGTTTTCTCGAGGGGAAAATTTCCCGAGAACGTGGGACACCGAACCGTCAGCGGCGGGTTTGGGGCGACCGATTCCCACGCGCAACCGGGGAAAGTTCTGGGTTCCCAAGTGAGAAATGGTGGATTTCATGCCGTTGTGACCTCCCGCCGAACCGGCCAATCGCAGGCGAATGCGTCCCACGGGAAGATCCATATCGTCGTAGACGATTAAAACCGACTCGGGGGGGAGTTTGTACCAATTCACGACCGCTTGAATCGATTCTCCCGATCGATTCATGTAGGTGAGCGGTTTGAGCAGGCGAATTTTTTGGCCGGCGAAGGCCGTTCCTTCGCCGTATTCTCCTTTGAACTTGCGCTGTTCGCTGAGGGGGATTTGCCACGATCGAGCTAAGGCTTCGACAGCGGTAAAGCCGATATTGTGACGGGTGCGATCGTATTTCGGACCGGGATTTCCCAGTCCGACGATCAGTTGGGGGGTCAGGATTTTAGGCGGTGCAGAACTCGAGGTCATCGGGAAAAGCTGGTCAGGAGATCTCCTTAATCGATTTAAAATATTGGGAGTGTTATCGTGCCACAGGCGATCGATCGACAGCAAGAGACAACACTCTGGGGAACCGGATTCCCGATCGCCTCGATCGTCTTAGGCTTCGTCGGGTTTTTCGCTTTGGCTTCCTTGGGATTTTTGGGCGTTGAGTTGCTCGGTTTCCCGTTTCAGTTCGCTTTCAAACTCTTTCGAGGCGTCTTGGAAACTGCGAATGGCTTTTCCGAGGCTGCTGCCGATTTCCGGCAGTTTCTTCGGCCCGAAAATCAATAGGGCAATCACTAAAATCACGATCGCCTCTGGCAAACCAATCCCGAAAATATTCATAAATTCTGCTCTCCTGCAATTATCGCATCGCGGCCGGTCGGGGATAGCTCCCCGATCTCGTATATTGTACCGACAAAAAATCCCGGGCGAGCCGGGATCTGTCTGAGGATTTCAGTCGAGGTATCGAAACCGACGGTTCGACTTAGCGGGTTAAGTTGGCCCAATCCACGTCTACGCCTTCGATGAGCAGCGAAGAGTTGTAGATTTGCAGGATAATCAGCAAGAAGACGAAAAAGAGCAGCATGAATACGCCCATCAGAGGGGTCGTTCCCCAGCCGGGGACGACTTTCCCGTACTCAGAGTTCAAGGGTCTGAGAAGCTCGCCTAAACGGGTTCTTTGTGCCATGAGTTAACCTTGGGGTGAATTGGTATCTGAGAAAATTTTAAGTTTTCGTAATATTATAGGGGAAGAGTCCTCATTTTTGAATTACCCTATGGAACCCGCAACAGTTCTTAGCATTTCGATCGCGGCGCTCCTGATCGCGATCACTGGTTTCGGCGTCTATCTCTCCTTCGGTCCGCCGTCGAAACAACTGATCGATCCCTTTGAAGAACATGAAGATTGAGTCGATCGAGCCGTTTCGTTTGGGGACGGCTCCTCTTTTTGTCGAAGTCTAGGGCGTCGTCGTTTGACTTCCCCTTCCCCTCCCCTCGATGGCGCTACGTTCCCTCAATCTTGTAAATTTTTGCAAAAAACGCCTCGAAAAGCTTGACAAAATCCCCTCGGCTTTTATTTAAATGCGATCGCATCGTCCAAAAGTGACAGGCGATCGCCTCCGATAAATTTGGAAACCCCCTACCCACATTAAAATATCGTGTTTGACTCGTTCTCGAGAGCCGTCGCCGAAGCGGAAGCCCAAACCACCTACGTGGAACCCGAACGCCTCAGCCAACTGCGCCAATTCGTCGCTACCCGGCGAGAACGTCTAGAGGCGGTCAGCACGATCGGCCAAAAAGCCAAAGCCATCGTCACCCACGCCATTTCGTCGATGGTGGCAGAAAACCCCCATTTAATCCAAGAAGGGGGAAACTGTTACCCCGTATCGCGGATGGCGGCCTGCGTGCGGGACGGCGAGTTTATTTTACGCTACGTCAGCTATGCCCTGTTAGCTGGAGATGTGTCCGTTCTCGACGAGTGCTGTCTCTACGGCTTGAAAGAAACCTACAACGCCCTTGGGGTTCCCCGCCCGTCGGCAATCCGGGCGATCGTGGTGATGAAAAACGCGACCCTGGACGCCCTGGAAACCGCCCTCAGCGAGGCAGATGTTTCCGTGGCTGCGGCGTTGTCGGCGGAAGTCTCGCAATATTTCGATCGAGCCGTGACCGCGTTAAGTTAAAGCGGGCAGCTGGTGACGCGACCAGGCGCCAACCCCAACAGCGATCGCTCGACGGCCGAAGCGATACCTAGCCCTTTAGCAGACAGGGGCGGACGAGATCGATACGATGTGTCCATGCAAGAATACTTTCACGACGAACCGGGGAGCGCCCCCGGCACCTTGGTTTTCGAGAAAAACGGCGTCCCCGCTCGCTTGACCTTACTCGACTGTAGCGACGAGGAAATCACCTGGCGCGACAACATCGATCCCGAAGCCTGCAAACCCTATCTGACCACCGATTCCCTGTCTTGGGTAGACCTGCGTGGGTTGGGAGACGCCCAACTGTGGGAAAAAATGGAACGAGTCTTCGACTTGCATCCGCTGGTTCTCGAAGATGTGGTGAACGTTCCCCAACGTCCCAAAGTCGAAGAATACGACGATCGAATCGTGATTATCTCGCGCCTGGTGTTCCCTCGCGAAGACGGATGGGGCTTCGACAGCCAACAGGTGAGCTTCGTCCTCGCTCCCCACTACTTACTCACCGTGCGCGAAAAGATCGATCGCGACGACTTCGCCCTCGTGCGCGATCGACTGCGGGCCAACAAAATGCCCCACCACTCCGATCCCTCTCACCCCCGTCACGACTACCTAGCCTATTCCCTCATCGACGCCGCCATCGATGGCTTTTTCCCCGTACTCGAACAATACGGAGAACGCCTCGCCCACCTCGAAGAAGAAGTGGTCGTCACCCCGACGCCCCACACCCTGCAAAAAATCTACCGCCTGCGCCGGGAACTCCTGGAACTGCGACGGGCGATCTGGCCCCAACGCAGCGCCATTAGCCTCCTCAGTCGCAGCAGCAACAACACCTATCTCGACTCAGACGTGCGGCTGTACCTGCGGGACTGCTACGACCACGTCCTACAAGTGTTAGAAATGGTGGAAACTTACCGAGAACTGGCCTCGGGACTGATGGATGTCTATCTCTCGGCGGTGAGTAACAAAACCAACGAAGTCATGAAAGTCTTAACCGTCATTTCCACGATTTTCATTCCCCTGACCTTTCTCGTGGGCGTGTACGGTATGAACTTCAACCCCGAGAGTTCCCCGTGGAATATGCCAGAGTTGAACTGGTATTGGGGATATCCCGCCTTTTGGGGAATCACCTTAGCGATCGCGGCCGGATTAGTTGCCTTTTTCTGGCGTCGCGGCTGGTTCGAGACCACTTCCGGCTTAGAAGACGAGTGAACGATCGACCGCTTGATGGAACAATGGGTATAGATGCCCGCGCCGTGCCAGGGGCAACCCACACCCGCGCCGGAATACCCCGTTTAAACTTCTGATAGAACCGCTCGATGGACTGGACGACGCCCCTCAAAGCCCTACAAGCCGACTTTCAACGACGCCTCACTTGTGCCGTAGAAACGGGCGATTCGTCGTTACTCTTGCACTGCCCGAGATCGGGATTTCACAGCGAATACGTAGAAATTTCGGGCGATCGACTCTCCCAACTGCGAGCCTCCTGCCGTCGCCTCATCCTGCGCTCCGATCCGTCGATTCCCGTGCGCGAATTGCTCCGACAATATCTTAGAGAACAGTTAGGACGGGCGGCCTTAAGCGCCGTCCTCGACTCCGCCGTCACTCCCATCCCCTTCGATCCCGCCGCCGAAAGCCCAGAAGCCGCCTTTACCCTGGCCGAACGCCCCAAAATTCGCATCGCCGTCGAAACCGTTATTGGCGATCGATTGCCCGAATTGTCTCGCTCCCCCAACGCCCCCGACAGCGAAGTGGTCGTGTGGGTGTGGATTCGCGAACCCATCGACGAAACCTGTCAGGTGTACCGTCCGATTTTGGCGGGGTTTCTCCCGAGCGATCGCCTCAAAACTGCCTCCAAGTTGCCCTCACAAGCGTTGTTGTATATTGGCGGACTCTCCACCTGTTTAGAAGACCTCAGTACCTCCGTTACCCCCCTCTCTCAAGATTGGTTGCGGCCGGTGACGGGGGCCTCGAACTCCACCTATCCCCTGGCCGTCGGGGCTGATGGCGCCACCCTCGTCAGCGGCGGTTACGATGGCAGCCTGAAACTGTGGTTCGTCGGCGAAACAACCGTCAGCCGCGCCTTAGCCGGCCGGACTTGGTCGGTGGCCCCCGCCACGACGGGCAACTCGGGACAAGCCCTGTCGATTAGTTCCACAGACAAAGCCCTGCACCTCGTGCAATCGGGAAGCGCCCAGTTGAAGCGATCGTTCGCCGGCCACGAAAGTGGCGTGAGTGCGGTCGCCCTGTCTCCAGACGGCGCGTATCTCGTCAGCGGCGGCTACGAAGGTACGATTAAAATTTGGCACGCCGAAAGCGGGGACTTGTGCCGAGAAATCCCCGCCCATCAAGGGGTCGTGCGTCCCTTAGCCCTGTCGGCCAACGGGCAAGTATTTGCCAGCAGCAGCACGGATAAAAAGATTAAAGTCTGGAACTTGGCAACGGGGGACGCCGTGCGTACCGTCGAGGCGGCCTCCGAAAGCATCGCCGCTTTAGCCTTGTCTCCAGACGGAAACCTCTTAGCCAGCGGGTTTCAAGACGGGAAAATCGAAATTTGGCACGTGGCCAGCGGCGAACGAGTCCACTATCTCGACGGTCACGCTGGAACCGTGCGATCGATGGTTCTCAGCAACGACGGGCAACTCTTAGCCAGCGGCAGCATCGAACGAACCGTCAAACTGTGGGACTTGCAAACCGGAAAATTACAGCAAGTTCTCACCGGATATCCCGATCCCCTCATTGCGATCGCCCCCAACGCTAACGGTCGCCGCGTCGATTTGAGCCTGTTTCAACCCGTGCGCGAGAACCCATCGGACAGTTTACGACCCAGCGTCGTGAAAGAATAAGTTCGTTTACAAAAGTTGTCACCATTGGTCTGTTTGAGGAAGTTTATGACAGTCAACGAATCGACACAAACCCGCGTTCGCCTCTTGATTTCGGGAACCGTGCAAGGAGTGGGATTCCGCTACTCGACGCGCCAACAAGCCGAGCAGTTGGGACTCTCCGGTTGGGTACGAAATCGCTCCGACGGCCGCGTTGAAGCTGTGTTTGAAGGTAAAGTGACCGCCGTCGAGCAAGCCGTGGCCTGGTGTCGTCAAGGGCCGCTCTCGGCAGAAGTGACCGATTTATCCATTTCCTCAGAAGACCCCCAAGGACTGGCCCGCTTCGAGGTTCGCCCTACCGCTTGATGAGGTCATGAGGTAATGAGGCTCAGTGGTGCAGAAAACTTTTCGAGATCTAGGGTTGACAAAACACATAAGATATGCACTTAGATGTATGGGGATTCGATCGAGATCCCTGGCATCTCCGGCAGCCATTTACCGATCTGAGATTTGGCGGTCAACCCTATTCCCTTGCATATTTTTATTAAAAAGTCAATCCGCGAATGTGCGACTTTCAAATCCTCCATTACGCTAGAAGTAGCAGTACACTTTCCCCCGTAACATACAGGGTGAAAGCCTCACCGTCCCGCCCCTAAGCCCTCCCTCGAACACCTCGCGTATGGCCTCCATCGCTCGCAAAAACCTACTCGAAGATATCCCTCGCTTCCTCGTCGCCCAAGCCGGAATTTTGTTCGCCGTAACCCTCGTCACCGTTCAAACCGGGATTTTTCGGGGGTTTCTCAAATCGACAGCTCTCATCCTCGATAAATCGAACGCCGATATTTGGGTCTCCTCCGAAGAGATGGTGTATTTCGAGCTGACGCCGCCGTTACCGATGGAACTGTTGTTTCAAGCTCGGGAAATCGACGGCGTGGAACTGGCTGAACCGCTGCTGCTCTCTGGCGGTAAGTGGTACGAACCTGGGGGGAATATCGCGCCGCTGCGTCTGATCGGCTTCGATCCCGGTGGCGAACTCTTTGCCCCCTGGAACGTCGTAGAAGGTAGCGTTAGCGCGTTACAGGAACCCTATACGATCGTGGTCGATCGCTCTCAACTGGATTCCCTCAACCTCGAGGGAATCGGCCAATCTGGTCAGATTAACTCCCTTCCCGCCGAGGTAGTGGGACTGACAGAAGGAACGCAGTCGATCGCCTCGAGCGTTTTCGCCTTTACCTCCTTAGAAACCGCCAATACTTACGCGACGACGCAAATCGGTACCTCCGTCAGTTGTACGGTGGACGCCGATGGCAACATCGACTGTAGCAACACCTACGAAAAACAGTCCGAGTCCCCCACCGAAACCACGCCACCGCCGTCTCCCCGTCCGCTCAACCGCTCGGATACGATGACTCATCTTCTAATTCGAGCCGAGGAGGGGCGAGATTTGCAAGATCTCAAACAAAAACTCGAAGCCGCACTACCGGGAACCGTCGCCTACACGCGGGAAGAAATCGCCCAACGGACTCGCGACTACTGGCAAAAACGCACGGGTATCGGCTTCGTGTTGGGATTTGGGGCGGGATTGGGGGTCGTCGTTGGCATCGCCATCGTCGGCCAAATTCTCTACTCCTCCGTCTCCGATCGAATCAAGGAATTCGGCACCCTCAAAGCGATGGGGGCATCGGATTGGACCTTGTACCGCGTAATTATAGAACAGGCGCTCTGGATGGCAGTCCTGGGATACGTACCGGGTATGGTGCTGTGTCTCGGACTCTCGAAGTGGGCGGCTTCCTCGATGGGTATTATCATCCTCATCACGCCAGCCACGGCGGCGGGAGTCTTCGGATTGACGGTGATGATGTGCGTCGGCTCTGGCGTGTTCGCCATTCAAAAAGTGATGCGCGTCGATCCGGCAATTGTCTTCAAAGCTTAACCGTAAAAGTACGGGTTTTACGGTTTTCGCCTTGAAATGCCCTGAGAAATCGTTAAAGATGGAGCTACTTTTCCGATTTTTCCCTCACACGGCTGCCCGAACGCGAGGCGACATACCCTTGGTTCGCTGGCTCGATTTCGACCTCGATCGATCGTCTCGGGCAAAACGTCATTAGCTCGAAACGCTCTTCTCGCTCGTGCTAGAACCCACAAATCAATGATTGTTTCTCCAGTTAATATTCCGGTGTCTACTCAGAGGCCGACTTCGACCTCGATCGCAACCGTGCGAGACGTCAGCGAAACAGCTATCTCCGCTCGGGGAATTGAAATGTCCTTTCAAGCTGGCGATAAGACATATACCGTGTTGAAGGAAATCGACTTAGATATCGAACGCGGTCAGGTTCAACTGTTAATGGGGCCGTCGGGTTCGGGTAAAACCACCCTACTCTCGATTTTGGCAGGACTCCTCGCCCCCACCGCCGGAAGCGTCTATCTCCTCGGGGAAAATATCACCCAGATGTCCCGTAAGGCGCTGTCTCGATTCCGGCTCGATCGCATCGGCTTCATTTTCCAAGGTTTTAATCTCTTTCCCGCCCTCACTGCGGCGGAAAACGTGGAAGTCGCCCTCAACCTCAAAGGTATTCGCGGACGCAAAGCTCGTCTAGCGGCTTGCCAAATGTTAGAACAGGTGGGACTCGGGGATAAAACCGATAGCCTACCGCGCAATTTGTCCGGCGGTCAAAAGCAGCGCGTCGCCATCGCCCGCGCCCTCGTCAGCCAACCGGAAATGATTATGGCTGACGAACCCACCGCCGCCCTCGATTCTCAAAGCGGTCACGATGTCATGGCCCTCTTGCGTCGTCTGGCGAAGGAAGAAGGGGTCACGGTGTTGATGGTGACGCACGATACCCGCATTCTCGATATTGCCGATCGCGTCACCTACCTCGAAGACGGCCGGCTTCAGCCCTCTCCGGGACACCTCCACCGCCCGCGCAACGGAACGGATAGATTTGCCATCTAATCAGCCCTGACGAGGACAACCGATGAAACCCCGTAGCTGCGTATACAACGTGGCGACGGGGTTTTTTAAGCAAGCCTATATGGAGCTAACTGTTGGGTTAGCGAAAACGCTTTTTGCGACGCGCGATCGCCTTGCGTTTCTTTTTCTCGATCGGTGTTTCGTAGTGGCGACGACGCTTGATATCGGCAAAGATGCCAGCTTTGGAAACTTGACGTTTAAACCGACGCAGTGCGGATTCGATTTCTTCGTTTTCACCGACCAACACTTGGGTCATTCTATCGCCTCCTGTATCTAAGTTTCAGACTGCAAAAGAGTGCCGTAACGGCTTCAAAATATTATAACGGCAACTTAACCGACACAACCCGCCCTGAATCGATCGAAGCTATCGTTTCTTTAAGCAAAGAGACAACCGCTGCGCGGGGGTAACTCGAACGAAAGCAGGTCTCCTTCAACCTGTCGGGTTTTGGCGATCTCCTCGGCTCCAAACTGCAACGTCAGCGGGTTGCTTCGAGATTTGGCTTGGGGCGAAACGGCTTCGAGACGGACGCTTTCGGCTTCCGTTCCGGCGTTAACAGCAATAACGATCTCTTCGTCGTCCAACCGTCGAGAAAAAACGTAAACCATTCCTTCGGCTAACAGAACCCGATAGTCTCCGACGCGCAAGGCTTCGTAACGATGGCGCAGTGCAATCAGCGATCGATACCACTCGAGAAGCTCTCGATTCCAGTCTTGGGGTTCGGGAAAGGTGCGCCGACAATCGGGATCGTTACCGCCGGCCAAACCCACTTCGTCGCCGTAGTAGAGACAGGGGGCACCGGGAAAGGTCATTTTCAACAACACCGCCAGTTTTAAACTGTCGAGATCGTCGTCGGCTAGGGTCAGCAGTCGCGGCGTGTCGTGACTGTCGAGGAGGTTCATTTGCGTCAGTTGGATTTCCCAGGGATACAAGTCGAGAAGATTCTCGATTTTGGCGGCGTATTCTTGGGCGTCGAGGGGGGGATAAGGGTCGTATTCGTGGGGTTCGGCCAGGGCGCGAAGGACGCGATCGCCTGCGGTAAAGGCGATCGTCGGCCCGGTAAACAGGTAGTTCATCACCCCGTCAAATTGCGTCCCGTCGAGCCACTCTTGCGCGTCTCGCCAGACTTCGCCGACGATGTAGGCGTCGGGGTTGACGGCTTTGACGCGATCGCGAAATTCTTGCCAAAATCCCGGGGTTTTGACTTCAAAGGGAACGTCGAGACGCCAGCCATCGACGCCTTGGCGAATCCAGTATTCTCCGATTTGCATGATGTACTCCCGCACGTCGGGGTTATCGTGGTTGAACTGCGGGAGGGCGCGGTTTCCCACCCAACTGGCGTAGTTGGCGGGTTTTTCGCCGTCGTAAGCGGATACGGGCCATTTGACGACGCGAAACCAGTCTAACCAGGGGGAGTGAGGCCCGTGTTCGAGAATGTCGTTGAAAAAGTAAAAGCCCCGACTGGCGTGGTTGAAGACGCCGTCGATGACGATTTTCATCTGACGTTGGTGGGCGGCGTCGAGGAGCGCGTCGAAGGCTTCGTTTCCCCCTAAAATTGGGTCGATGCGATAGTAGTCGTGGGTGTGATAGCGGTGGTTGCTGGCGGATTGGAATATCGGCGTCAGGTAAATGGCGGTTACGCCTAAGTCTTGGAGATAGTCCAGTTTGTCGATGACCCCCCAGAGGTTTCCGCCTTTGTATCCTTGTAGGGTGGGCGGTTCGTCCCAGGGTTCGAAGGGTAGTGACGCTGTTGAAAGGTTCGATCGATCGTTGTTGCTTCGGGCGAAGCGATCGGGGAAGATTTGGTAGAACACAGCATGTTTTACCCAATCGGGGGTCTGTACTTGCATGACTCTCTATCTCGATCTGCTAGGGTTATCTTACCTGTCTGGTTTTGTGAAATTTGTTTTGAAAGGTTTGGCGATCGCCGCCGCCTTCGCGATCGCGTTTTTGGGAATTTCTAATACGGCGTTGGCGGATTCGGGAAGTCTCCCGCTGCTGACGGAGGAGATTTTTCGCGATCGCCTGGAGTCTCCTATTTTCCGCGACGGCGTTCCGACGGTGGATTTGACGGAGTTGGCGATCGATCTGCGTTCGGAGAAGGACTCGTTTGGCGATCGCTTTTTTGAGGATCTCCAGCAAAAGCTTTCTCAAGTCGATCCTCCGCTGGCGTTGGATTTGAGCGGTTCGACGGTTCGCGGAAGTTTCGATTTCGGACGGTTGGGAACGGAGGTTCCGCTTTACGGTTCTCGGGTGTCGGGGTTGTTGTCGGAGGAGGAACGAAAACAGCTCGATCGAGATCGACAGCGGTTGTCTCAGTTGCGTCAACTGTCGCGATCGATGTTATTGGAGTCGGATTTGTCGAAAACGGACGATTTAAAAGTTACGGTGTTTCGCGGACGCTTGAACTTTTCCCGAACCCGATTTCTTAACGATGTGGATTTGACGAATACGTTTTTTCTCGATCGCGTCGAGGGCGTCAGTGCTGTGTTTGCGGGAAAAACCAACGCTTCGGACGCCCGCTTCAGTCAAGATTTGCGCCTGACAAACGCTCGGTTTTTAGATACTGTTAGTTTTCGCAACAGCATTTTTTCCGGAGCTTTGAACGCCAGTAATGTCCAATTTGAGGGGACGGTTTCCTTTGCTGGGGCGACGTTTGAGAATTCAACGGATTTCCATCAAAATACTTTTAAAAAACCAACGGATTTCGAGCGGGTTAAGTTTGTGGGAAGTGCGGACTTTTCTAAAACGGAATGGCGCGATCGCGCTTGGTTCCCGAAAACCAAATTTGTTGATTTTCTCTTTTTGACTAACGCTAATTTTTTAGCGACGGTCAATTTTCGCGAAGCCCGGTTCGATTGTCCAGTTAATCTCCGAGGGGCGAGTTTGTCGGCGCTGGCAGATTTTAGCGATACGCAGTTTTCCCCGAAAGCCTATCTGAATCTCTCGAATTTAACCTTCGATTCGGATTCGGCAAAATTGACGGGAAATCCCGGGCAGATCGGGCGCGAAATCTCTATTCCTATTTTACAAGGAAATGAGAATTTATTGCGAAATTTGATTCGTAATTTTCGCGAACTCGAACAAATTGAAGATGCCAATCAACTGAATTATATAAAAGTACGTTTGGCACAAACAGAGTCGATTAAAAAGTTATTTGGCACGAATCTCAATACGGCGTCTTTTGAAAATTTGCGCGTAATTGGCTTTTCTAAAATGCAAGCCGCCGAACTCATCAAACGACGACAAAAACAACCCTTTTCCAGCGTTAGTGAAATTTTAGACTTGGATTCGATCGATTTATCCACCTATGTCAAAGTGCGCGATCGCCTGGTGGCCACACTTCCGCTCTCAAAATTCGGGATTTTAAAACTTATTTTAAAAATCGCTGGTATTAGTATTTTGTTAGTTTTGAGTCGATACGGAACCAGTTTTAGCTTAGTTTTCGGAGTTGGCGCGATTGGAATTGGCTATTTTGCGGTTTTATTTTGGGCGGTCGATCGCTTTCGACGCCGCCGTCCCAAACCCATCGTTCCCACATCTGAAGAAACCCTATGGATGTCGATTAGTTTTATCGTTATCGTGGGTTTGGGATTGATGGAAGTGTTTCGGAGTTCTCCTCAACCTTGGCTGACGCTGGGCTGTTTGACGACGGCGATCGTTCCCGTTCCTGGAATTTTACTGTTTAAAATATATCGAGACGGTCGCTATCACGATTTAATGGAATTATCCTATTTTGTTGAAGATGGGGGAATGCGACAGCTGCGCTTGACGATCGGACGTTTGCCGATTATGCCGAGATTTCCCTTTTTTCGCGATCGATTCGAGCCAATTCTATGCGATCGACGCTGGAATTGGCTCAACTATTACGATTTTAGTTTGAACAATCTATTCAAGTTTTGTTTTAACGATATTCGCTTGCGAGACCGACATCTTCCCGGTTTAATGAGTGCTTTGGCGTGGTATCAGTGGGGACTGGGCTTGCTGTACGTGACGCTGTTGCTATGGACTCTCTCCCGCACGATTCCAGGCTTGAATTTGTTCCTGTATTTGAAGTAAGCCGAAAACTCCATCTATTCCCAAAAATTTGGGTTTTAAAAACTCTGTCGTTTAAAAACTCTGTAGGTTGGGTGGAACGGAGTGGAACCCAACAACCACTCGCTCTAAATTTTTGAGATGCACCCTGGAGAAACGGCTATTTAAGATAAGGATTCCGTATTAAAGATTTGGACATTGACGCTCTCGATCGCGAATTCGATTTTCAACGCTCTCGGGAAGTCCTAAAATAGAATTCCCGTAGAGTCGATCGAACTCTCGCTCGAAATGCGCCGCAACAACCGGATTTTGAATCACCAATAGCGTTTCATCGTTCTGCACGTTAGCAGCGTTCGACCAATTATGAGACCCAGTAATGACCGTTCGATCGTCCACGATCGCGAATTTATGGTGTAACAAATCTCCCGGTGGAAGTTCGGGAACGCCAACCGTCGAAATCCCCTCCTCCCAAGGCTGGTTCTCCTCCTCGTACCGACATTGATTATCCGCCAGCGCCACCCCCAACATATCCAAACCTTCAGAATAGTTGCGATACGCAAAACTGGGATCGATGAGAGCGCGAACCGTTACGCCGTCTTGGTGACGCTTGGCGATCGCATCTGCGATCGCTTGTTCGGAAAAAACAAACAACGCCAGTTCGATGGAATTCCTGGCGCGACTGAGAGCTTGCGCGATGAGTCCGTTCGTCGTCGCCTCCCAAGGTAAACGAGTCGAAGTCGGCGAAAACTTCACCGATACCAAATTATCGCCGAGGGTGAGATTTTCCACCGGACGCGGCGGTTTCTGCAACCCGAACAAGCTATCGTCTTCTTGTCCGGGTCCGTCTCCCCACATCAACTCGAATTCTTGCGTGAAAATCGCCGCCAGTTCCGAACTCTCGATGCGTAGCAGGTGATTGGCGTTCCCGCGACTATCCGGTTCGTCGAGATCGCCGTGAATTCCCGACGGGGTGAAATTCGCCGATCCCACCAGCGTCGTTTGTCCATCTACCACGGCGAATTTATGGTGCATTAAACCGCTACCCTTGGAACCGTCGGCGGTGTCGTCAATGACCGGGATTCCAGCGTTGCGAAGCACCACTAAGGCGTCGTTTTGGCGGATTTCGGTGGGGGAAAGTTCCCCGTCTCCGTTTTCGTCAATCAGTTGAATTCCGTCCTCGTAGCGCGATCGCTGGCGTTCGTCGAACTGGCGCACTTCGGCGGCGGTGTAATCGCTCCAAGGACGACTGTAATTGTTTTCGAGAACGACGCGCACTTCAACCCCGGCTTGGTGGCGTTCGGCGAGGGTTCGCGCGATTTGCGGAAGTCGCAGTTCTTGAACGGCGATGTCGATGCGGCGTTCGGCTTGTTGCAGGGTTTCGACGATTTCCCGTTCCAGGTTGTCTCCGTCTCGCTGGATGTCGCGGTAGGGATCGCGGTAAGTAGCGGCGCGGTTGTGGTTGAAATAGGCGCGAACTTGGGGGTCTTGGGGAAGGGGTTCGAGACGCGGTTCGCTGGCGTTGGAGAACCAGCCCCCGATGCGATCGCACCCCATCAGGGTCAATCCTAGCAATCCCACGAGGCTCAGGCGACAGAGACGGAAACGGAAACGTTCGATCGAACGGTTTGACGAAACCAACACAACAAAAGATGAAAAGACCAGTTTTCTCGGGTTTGATTATAAAAGTTCTTCGTGAATTTGTAGTAAATCACGAATAAACTCGGCGGCGGTGGTGCGGCGCGATCGAATTCCGTCCGGCGTCACCCACCATCCCTCAGCGCGATCGGGACGTTCCCATAGTTCCAGGTGGGAAACTGGGGGATCGGCGTAAAATCGATCGTCTCCCGCGCCGAGAAACGACGATTCGCGATGGGTTTGCAGGTCGTGACTGATGCGGTAGATGGGAAAGTCGCCAAACAGAGGAACCCCCCAGCCATCGCAAGCAAAAAAAGCGGTCACGGTTCCCCCCAGTTGTCGCCACCCCCAGGCTGTTGCGATCGCGCCGACAACCCCCGCACTGAAACTTAAAAAAATTAGGGGATCTGTCGGGGAAATCTCCTGTTGTTGTAAAAATTGAAAAACGTGAAACGGCGAGTAAGGGGGGTGCGTGTCTGTAGGAAGGACGAGACAGCGATGGCGAGGCAGGTCGAGAGCTTGCAAACCGCTCTGGCTCAGGTGTCGATCGTGAACGCCGGGACAAATATATATCGTCATCTACAAACCGTAATCGATTGAATTCACGGGTGGGAAAAGCAGCGTTTTTCGCTCAAGACCCCCAGAACCGCGAAACCCGCGAAGTTTTACCTGTGTTATGTTTGCGATCGAACAGGACTGTACGAGAACTGTACGACATCCGAGTGCTTCAATAGGAGAGATCGACTTTGGTAGTAACTCCCAGCGACAAAGCTCAACCCCAATCCCCCACCGTCCAATCCGATAACCGCGTCGCCGTCCTCCTCATGGGTTATGGCGAAGTCGAAAGTTACGAAGATTTTGCCAATTATAACGAGCAAGCTCTCAACTTACTGACGGCGAAGTTCGCCCCAGTTCCCGACTGGCTGTATCCCCCCTTGGCGCGATTGCTGGCGATTTTTGATCGACACGAGTGGGGACACCAACACAACGACTTTATTTCTCCCCACAATGCCATTTTCGAGCGCCAACGAGCCGGTGTCGAAGAACAACTTCAAGCCAAATGGGGCGATCGCGTCAAGGTGTTTAAAGCCTTCAACTTCTGCGCCCCCTATCTTCCCGAACAGGTTTTAGCCGAAATTAAAGCCCAAGGGTTTAATAAATTATTAATTTACCCGCTCTTGGTCGTCGATTCGGTGTTCACCAGCGGAATCGCCGTCGAACAGGTCAATAAGGCGTTGGCGAACCTGGCGGACGAAGACAAACATTGGGTGGAGGGATCGAAATATATTCCCTCGTTCTTCAACCAACCCGCCTATATAGACTTGATGGCGAACATGGTGGAAGAGAAAATCGCCGAAGAACTGGCGGCGGGTTTTCTCCCGTCGCAAATTGGCATCGTGTTGATGAACCACGGCTGTCCGATGAAAGCGAAAGGCTTCACCTCGGGAATCGATGAAAGTCAGGCGTTGTACGAAGCAGTTCGGGAACGCTTGATGTATCGCTATCCGCTGATTTCGGTGGGCTGGCTCAACCACGATACGCCGCTGATTGAATGGACGCAACCGGACGCGAAACAGGCGGCGGAGAATTTGATTCAGTTAGGCGCCCAAGCCATTGTGATGATGCCGATTGGCTTTGCGACGGAAAACCACGAAACCTTACTGGACGTGCATCACGTGATTCACGAGGTTCACAAAAGCCATCCCGATGTGACTTACGTGCAGATGCCCTGTGTTAACGATCGACCGGAATTTTTGGAAATGGTGGCAGAGTGGGCCAACCCCCAAATCGAGGCGTTGTTGGCAGAGGAAGCCTTTGAGGTGAATCCGGCGTTGGGTCAGGAACGGGCGAAACGGTTCCACGATTTGTTTGAACCCGACCACCATCATAACGGCCACAGCCACAGCCACAGCCATAACGGCCACAGCCACAGCCACTAATACAGCACGGCACTTACACAGAACTCCAGATCCCCGGCATCTTCGAGATGCCGGGGATCTTGTCGGTTCGGGGTCGTCTCCTGGGGTGCATAATTTTGCGATCGCTTCCCGAAACCATAACAGAAGTCAACGCAAGGATTCGCGAAGGTTCGAGAACGATGCAAAATCGGTTGTCTACTGTTATGGCTACTGTCACCCCCTCTGCTTCTGGAACGATAAATCCATCCCAAAATTTAACTCGCACTACCGACGTTGAGGCGCGTCTGGCGGCGTGGAATACGGATACGTTATGCGAAGACGTTCGGATATTGCTGGGACTCTCGAGGCGTCAAGCTTTTGAAGTTGTGGAACTGTACGAGCAGTTTTGGGGATTAATGGCTCGATATCCTCAAACGCGGTTGGTTCCGCCGATGATTGTCGATCGGGTTTGGCACTTGCACATACTCGACACTCGCCGCTATCGCCAAGACTGTTGGTTTTTGGTGGGCGAATTCGTCGACCATCAACCTCGTCGATCGCAACCGTTGGATGAAGGGATGGGATTGGATTTGACGATGGCGTTGTTCGAGCAGCATTTCGGCGTTGAGGTTCGATCGAAGTTGCAAGATTGGCAAGATGTTTTAAAATCTCAAACTCACAGCGTCTCTCCCCGTTCGGCGATGTTCGATCCCACCGAAGGGGGAGAATGTTACCGTCTCTGCTAGATTAACTGGTTCGATCGCTGCACTTGTACCGTCATCCCCAGACTTTGGAATTGGCTGTGCGCCATGTCTAGCCATTCGACGACTCGCTCTCGATCGCCCGTGGCGCGGGCTAAACGGATTTGTTCTTTGGCAAAAACCTACATTCCGCGACGATCGCAACAACTGTACACGTTGGCAAATCCGGTGTCTAGGTAGTGTCGGGCGGTTTCAGAGCGCGATCGAGCTATTTCCACTTGCGCTAAGCCTAATAGATTGCGAGTCACAGCGCGATCGCACTTTAAATCTCGGGCTTCCCGAAGGGCTTTCTCGTACAGTCGGACGCTTTCGTTCCATTGTTGAATTCCCGATCGTTGTTCGGCTTGATAGTGAATCAGGTCGAGTTGGCAGCGTTTCCAGCGTCGATCGCTTTTGTCGGCGGGAGTTTGACGCAGGATCTCCTCGGCTTCTCGCAACCAACGAGCGGTTTCGTCAAATTGCTTGAGAGTGAGCGTTGTCGCGCAGAGGTAAACCAGCAGCTCGAATTGAGCTAAAGGGGAAACATTGACCGAGGGAACTTGTTTCCACAGGGTTTTCATCTGTTCGAGAGCTTCCCAAGAAGCACCCGGACGACCGCTGACACTATGCGCCCAGGCGAGTTCGGCGCGATCGCGCCAGATGCGGTTGGATTCTCCCAGACGTTCGGCGCGATCGAGCAACCAACTCAGGGTATCTCGACGCAATTCAGACCAATCGTAGACGTGGACGATCCCTCGGACTTCTCGCCATTGGTGGCGCAGTTCTTCGTAGCGATCGAGATATTGCAACCGTGCAAACATCTCCGAAAGCGCCTGTTCGTAAGCATCTAAATCGGATTGTTCGTTATAGCCGGGAAGCCAATCTTGGTATTCGGAAGCTCGCAGCAAAATCGGTTTGAAGGCGTTGTGCCACTGATATCGGTTGGGAAATACCGGGGAGTAAGACGGAACTGTACTTTCGGGTAAGGGATTTCGTCGCATTCGATCGTTTAGGGCGGCTCGAAATTTGGGTTTACTGACTTTGACTCCCCAGTAGCTTTCTAGCTCTTTCCACAGTTGGCTTCCGACTTCTTTTAAGTATTTTTCGCCATAGTGATATCCCTCCTGTTGCGCCATTTTTTCGTAGGTAAAACCCTCCATTGCACCTCGAACCACTGCTTCTTGAACGTCACTTAAAACAGTTCCCTTATGCTCTTTTAAGGTTTGATTTAGGTAGGCAATAGCGCGATGGACTTCTCGTTGGTTTTTCATGACAATAAATCCTGAGCTTAAGTCCCTATGAGTTTAACCTACTTTTACCGACTTTTTGAAAGGCTTGCTATTAACAACCGACTTTTTCCGATTTTTTGGTTGCGTTTTTTAACGTTCGAGTCGTCAGACATAGAACCCGTGTTATTCTTCAGGCAAAGATTTTCAGGTTATTCGCTGCAACTCGCTTTGAATAACGTTTCTGGCGAATTTTGCTTGAGCCAGTATTGCTCGATCGAACCCTTTGCTTTCAGTGTTTTTTCTTGTTGTTTTACGAAACAATACTGAATTCGATAGAATTTTTTACGAAAAAAACACAGAGACTTTAACCAAATCTCAAATTATATCAGTAGATACACTGATATTGCTAAAAATTGAAACAATCGACAAGGCTCGATCGTTCAATTGCGAGGTAACAAAAAGCTGTTTGCGAGGGAAATGTTCGATTTACCCAGGGGTTAACGAACACCGAAGTCCAGTTCGCCTTGGCGATTTTCAAACCCCAACATTCAGATCCAAAAAATTAACCAAGATAAAAATTATAGAAGCAATGGAAATCATCGATGTAATCACCCCATTTACCACCATCATTCAAGGTTCTGACTATGACTTTGCCTTCATGTCAGACGGGAACGATACCTTATATTACGACCAAGTTCCTTTCAGTCAACAAACACAACTCGATCGCTCGCCTGGCACCGATGTCATCATCCTTGGCGGAGGAAACGATCTGGCAAAGAATATCGAGCCAGATTCGCGCATCTATTTTGGTAATGCAGGTAACGATACAATCTGGGGCGGTTCGGGTGGCGATACGCTATCGGGAGGACGCGATACCGATAGTATCAGCGGTTCGTCTGGCGACGACTTGATCTTTGGCAATTTAGGTGAAGACGAGCTTCTTGGAGGTAGAGGAAACGATACCATCCTTGGCGGTCAAGATAGCGATGTTATTGATGGTGGCGTCGGTAGTGACTTACTCCTTGGTGACTTGGGAAATGACCGGCTCGTTGCCAACGAAAACGATACGTTACTCGGAGGCGCTGGTGCAGATATCTTTGAAATTTCTGACAGCAGTTTATCGGCTGCACTCGTTTCAGATTTTGAAGTCGGTCAGGATCGCATCGACCTCGGCAGTGTTCCAGTCGATGATATTACGGTCGGGTTAGCGGTGCTTGGATTTATCGGCGAACCTGATATCCCGGTTATCCAGATCGAACGTATCAGCACTGAGCAATCCCTTGCTTTTGTTGTGCGATACGACGCTGCTATAAATGTCGAGACTGTTTCTCAAAGTCTTGACTTTTCGTCTGACAATGGTGGTGGAGGAACTGGACAATCGCAGGTCAACCTGGGAACTCTTGGAAGCAACGCACCTATTTCGAGGAGTGGAACGGTTTCACCAACGAAGCCAGAATTTGAAGACATCTACACTTTCTCGCTTTCTCAGACTCAGCAAGTCTCTCTAAGTGCTAATGGATTCACGCAGGATGTTGATTTAGAACTGTACCAAGATACAAACAACAACGGTCGCTTGGATGTGGGGACGGATACGTATCTTAACTTTTCTAACAATGGAGGAACATCAGGTGAATCGATCTCTCAATCTCTCAACAGTGGAAATTATCTCGCTCGCGTTTTCCTCTATCAAGGACAAGACTCAGAAAGTCCCTACACCTTGACATTAAGTGCGACGGGTTCGAGTGGTGGCGGTTCCAGTGGAAACTATAGTTCTGAGGAGTTCGAGCAGCGAGTTCTCGACTTAGTAAATCAGGAACGAGGGAACGTAGGTTTACAACCTTTGAGTTTTGAGTCTCGTCTGGCTCAGGCGGCAGAAACCCACAGTCAAAATATGGCGTTGCAGGATTTTTACAGCCATACCGGAGCCGATGGTTCTGACTTTACCGACCGAATGGAAGCAGCCGGTTTCCAATTTCAAGGTCGCAGTGCCGAGAATATCGCCGCAGGTCAAACCACACCTGAAGCCGTGATGGAAGGTTGGATGAATAGCACTCAAGGTCACCGTGAGGCGATTTTAAATCCAGAATTTACCCAGTTGGGGGTGGGTCATTACTTCCTCGAAAACGATACGGGGAATGTCAATCATAATCACTACTGGACTCAGGTTTTCTCGGCTTAGTTCTGAGTTGTAACTCGCAATCCGATCCTTTCCCGAATTTGATGGCATCGGATTATATTCCACCACGATTTCCAAAAAATCACAACAATGTGACACCCAACAATCATGTTTTTTTCAGATATCATCACAGGTTCCAACTTCGATTTCGCCATCACCACACCAGGCGATGACGTTTTAAACTTTGCCGAACTCTCTAGCGAACAGCAAAGCACACTAGCAGGTTCGCCAGGAATCGATGCGATCGTCCTCGGCGGCGGAAACGACGTGGCGCAAGATGATGCGGGAGCGCGAATCTACTTCGGGAACGTCGGAAACGACTATATCGACGGCGGCGAAAATGCTGATACCATCGCGGCAGGTCGCGATGCCGATACTGTTATCGGGGGAAGCGGTGACGATATGTTGTTTGGCAACAGACAAAGTGACACCGTTCTGGGTGGCGATGGCTCCGATCTCTTATTCGGCGGACAGGACGCTGACCTACTCGAAGGGAATGCTGGCGAAGATTTTCTCAGTGGCGATCGGGGTGAAGATACTCTAATTGGCGGTGCTGACACGGATACTCTCTCCGGGGGTCTGGATGCCGATCTGTTTATCTTTGCTGAGTCCAGCGGTCGCGACCCACAAATTATCGACTTCGATCCGAGTGAGGATCGTATCGGCATCGTCGATACAGCACCAAGTGACGTTGACGTGCGATTTGGCTCGCTTTACGGTAGCGTACCCTCCGTTCAAATTGCCCGGCAAGTCAATGGAACGTTAGAGCTACTCACCTTTGTCACCGGTCCTTTTATTCAAGATGAAAGTGCTGTTGCAGCAGTCGAGCAACGTCTCGAGTTTTTCGGGTCTAGTGGCACAGGCGGCGGTGACACAGGTGGCGGTGACACAGGTGGTGGGTCGAGCAACAACGAAGTTTTAGGACAACTTGACGGGAGCCAACTGTCTCGCAGTGGTGCGATCGCCGGTGGAGAATTGGGAGATATCTATCAATTTTCGCTACAAAACTCAAATTCCCTATCCCTGTCGCTGTCCGATCTAACACAAGACCTCGATTTAGAAATTTATCAAGACAGTAACGGGAATGGTAGCTTAGATTTAGGTACGGATAGTTTGATTAATCAGTCAAACTTAGCCGAAACTACACCTGAATCTATTTCACAATCTTTAACCAGTGGAACATATTTCGTGCGGGTCTTTTCCTATTTTGAGGATGCACCTGAGAGTTCCTATTCCCTGAGTCTAAATGCCACCAGTTCCGGCGATACAGGGGGTGGCGATACAGGCGGTGGTGATACAGGTGGTGGCGATACAGGTGGTGGTTCGTTCCAGCTACCAGCAAACTTTGATAAAAATTACTACTTAGTCTATAACTTTGATGCCTCATCAGGAATGCTGAACGGAGAATATAGTAGTGCAGCAGACCATTACGAACAAGTTGGGCAATTTGAAAACCGTCCTTTTGCACCATCTCGTCCTAGCACGTTTGACATTGACTTTGATTACCGATTTGATACTACCGGATTTTTCGACGATCCTAATCGACGTGCAACTTTAGAAGCCGCAGCAACAATTTGGGAATCAGTCATTTTGGATGAGTTCTCAAATATTTCTGCTGGTGAAACGATCGAACTCGTCAACCCATCAACTGGGGAGTTTACGACCACTACACTCGATCGCGAGATTGATGACATTGTGATTTTTGTTGGTGCACGTCCCCTGAACGGAGCTGTGGGAATAACCGATTCCCAGATTCCAGATCGAGATTCAGATTTAGACTTTGAGCCTTATTACGCTAGTGTGGCTTTTGATGTTAACTCATCCTATCGAGCATCCTCCAATCCGCTCGATCTTTCTAGTTGGCCTCAAGGTGACTTTGACGCCGATCTATTTTTAACGACGGTTCATGAAATCGCTCATGTTTTAGGAATTGGGCCATCTGAAGCTTTCGATAACCTACAGGCAAATGGTTCGTTTACTGGATCTAACGCTCGATCGATTAATAATGGTCAGCCAATTCCCTTTGCAAATTACAGTCATCCCTCTTCTTCATTCCGCAGTGTAAATGGTGTTCCGTCTTTAATTGGTGCTGGAGGTGGAGCTGATGCATGGGTTCCGAATGAGGTAGAGCTTTCAATCTTGGCAGACATTGGATATGAGATTGATGGTTTTACCGCTTAGGCAGAATCACCAAGCAATTCTGTCAATTCCTTAAAGGTAAACACGTCAGATTTCTTCATTCTACAGAGTAAACTTTCAAACATAGAAAGATCGTGGTTTTCTCAGACATCCTGACCGGTTCTAACTTCGATTTCGCCATCACCACAACAGGCGATGACGTTTTAAATTTTGCCGAACTCTCTAGCGAACAGCAAAACGCACTGTCAGGTTCGCCAGGAATCGATGCCATATTCCTAGGCGATGGTAATGACATAGGACTAAATGATAATGTCTCTCGCCTTTATTTCGGAAACGCTGGGAACGATTTGATCTCAGGTGCAAGTGGAGCCGACACCCTCGTTGGCGGTCGTGATAACGATACATTAGATGGTGGTTTTGGAAGCGATCTTTTACAAGGCGATCGTGGAAACGACCTCCTAATTAGCAGTGGCGGCGATACCTTAATTGGGGGAGCCGGAGAAGATGTATTCCGCTTAACCGACACCCAAGAAACCGTTATTGACGACTACGTTCCTCAAGTGGATGTTATCGAACTTCCTTCAGGCTTAACAATTGATGACATTGATATTTTGGGTTCGGGACGAGGAGGTGGACCTCAAGCTGCCATTTTGCAAGTTCGATCGACTGAAGAGCAATTAGCTATTCTGAATGACTTCCCTGGAGAAGCCTCAACCGCAGTTCGTAAAGAAGACATTATTAGTTTGGGCGCCGCTCTACCCTCACGTTCTCCTCAAGAGCAAGATTTAGGAAATCTAGGAGAATCGAACTTGTCTGCTTCAGGAACGCTCCTTCCTGAAAACTCTCTGGGCGGCTTCACACCTACCTTCTTCCAATTTGAGGTCAACCAACCGAGTACGGTGACAATCTCCTCTTCTGTCGGCTCTCTGGAAGGGGTAACTTTTAGCCTTGATTTATCCCAAGATTTGACAGGAGATGATATTTATCAACAGTATTTGGATGAGCAGGTAGGTAGGAGTCAAATCGATACGCGAGAAGATATTGTCGGACGTCCTGATGAGGAACTCGAAACAGTATCAGCGCAGGTTGAAAATGGAACTTATTTTGTAGGAGTCCGTGGAACGCCTGGATTGTCTTACTCGTTTGAGATTAGTGCGGAGCCTCTCTCTGCTGAAGATTCAAACAATATTATCAGTCCGTTTGTTTCAAATAGCACGCAGCCAATAGTCCTCGGTTCGACTTCAGCTAATGATTCAGTGGATGTCTTTCCATTTAATGCCTGGGCTGATACAGGAAGCCTCAATCTAAGCTTGAGCAATATCACGGAGGATGTCAATCTCGCTCTTTACCGCGATTCTAATTTTAATGGCGAATTAGAATACGATGCTGATACCTTAGTTGCCTCTTCAACAAATGCCGGTCTTGCTCCTGAATTTATAAGTCAAAACGTGACGGGGACAGGAAACGGCACAACGATATTTAGCGACACATACTTTGTCATCGTTTCGCAAGCCGACCCGAATGGAGCAGGAACGAGCTACGAGGTTACGTTCGATTACGAGCCAGCTTAGCCCCTGAAGGAGGAATAAATGAGGATTATGAAGCGCGATCGCAGTCCACCTAAATTTTTCTGAATTGATGTGACTGTTCGATCTTGTTGATAACCGAGGAAACTTCACCATGAAACGCCTTCTAAAAACCTTAACCGTCTTGGCAACCGTTGCTAGTGGCGCGGTTCTGTTCCCAAATGCCACGAAAGCACAACCTGGCCCCGGCCAAAGGGGGTTCTGGTGTCACACGCAAGCCGGCCAGTACCCCACGACCATGTACCAAAGTGCTAACGGGGAGTGGGAACCCTGGATTCGCTGGGCTTCCCATCACTTTACGGGTTCCGGCTACGACCCTCTAACCCGCTGTCGGGAAGTGAGCGGTCGTATGGAAACCTACCGCCGGAATCGCCAGCTTTACTACATCACCGCCGGACGTATGAACGGTGAAAATGTGATTTGCACTGCCAGCCAAGTCAACGGACGGTGTGAAAACTTAATCTATACGCTGCGTCCGGGAACGGATGTCATTCAAACACTGCAAACTCTTATGGCGTGGCGGGAAGGTCAAGCGGCAACACCCTCTCAGTACGAAAGCGGCCAGGTTCCTTATATTAATGTGGGCGATCGCCTTTACAACGACAATGCCCCGGCGACCACTTCAGCGCCTACACCTCAAACGGCACCTGCACCTGCTGCCGTCCCCGCACCTGCACCTCGACCGAGTTCCAATGGCGGTGGAATGCGCGATCTCTAGAGTGAGTTCGTGACGCTCGAACTTGCCTCGGCAACTCCGGAAAAATTCCGTTTGTTTTCCCAGAGTTCTCCAGAACATCAGCCAATTGTCAATCTCGATGCGGCGATCGCCAAACCCTTTCCTCCATGACTCACCGACCCCATCTTGCCAAAATACCGATCGAACTCGTCAGTAGCTTGCTGCTGGCGTTATCCTGGGGTATTTCGGCGGAAGGACTGACCGCACCCGCGATCGACACAGTAGCAAAATTCGGCGATCGCACAGCACAATCGCCGAACACCACGGCGGTAGACGAAACCCAATTGCGGCGTGTAACAGTACGAGTGGTGAGTTCGGACGCGGCGGGATCTGGGGCGATCGTCGATCGATCGAACGATACCTACACCGTCTTAACCAACTGGCACGTTGTCGAAAATCGCCAGAACTTGACCGTTCTCACCCACGACGGCCATCGCCATTCCCTGTCCGTCGAACCAAGACGGATTGCGGGAGTCGATATGGCAGTCGTTCGATTTCGCAGTTCGCGTCAATATCCCGTCGTTCCACTGGCCGAAAACTTGCCGCAGGTCGGCGAAACGGCTTACGCTGCCGGATTTCCCCTGTACGAGCGAGGTGGCGGCCCTATGACGATCGATCGCGGCATCACTAACTTTACCTTGAATGTCGGTGAAGTATCTGTTCTGCTCGATCGACCCCTTCTAGGGGGCTATCAACTTGGCTACACCAACCCTATCGTCGTGGGAATGAGCGGCGGTCCGATTTTCAACGGGCGGGGCGAACTCATCGGGTTAAACGCCCGCACTAGCGGGCGCGATCCCGGATTTAGCGCTTACCAATACCGCGATGGCAGTTCCCCAACCCCTGATGAACTCGAAATCGTGCAATCGTCAAGTCTTGGGGTCCCCATTCACTATTACACCGGCCTGTCCCCGGTGTCTTCAACACCAACCGTTTCTCCGCCACCGCGCAATCCCGCAACCATCGCGCCGCCTGTCGTGCGTCCGCAAACTCCTCTCACTCCAGTTTCTCGCGAACCGCAAACTGTTCGCGACGAAGATCTCAATTCTCTCCAAGAATAAACCTGTCCGGATTTTGCCTGACCTCAAACCATGATGAAACGTTTTACACCAATTTTGGGTCTGACCGTCGGAACTGTTCTCGTCGGAACGGCCTTTCCGCAATCGGCTTTCGCTCAAACGGCGCGAGAGGTAGCACGCGTTGCCATTCCCACAACGGTACAAATCAACAACCTTCTCGCCCCGAATAGTGGAGGTTCGGGAGTTATTATCGCGAAAGACGATGAGACTTATACCGTCTTGACCGCCAACCATGTTGTGGCGAATCCCAACTCCGAGTACGAGATCGTAACATCCCGCGAGAACAGTCACACTGTCACCAATGTCATTAATTTAGATTTCGATCCCGAACCCGAACGGGGAATCGATCTGGCGATCGTTCAGTTTGAAAGTGACGAGGACTATCCCATCGCTCCAGTTACGGATTCCGAGGAAGCCACGGTCGGTTCGGGGATTTACATCTCGGGATACCCGCTTCCCGGTACGCCCGGTGAAGAACGGGAGTATAGTTTCACCAACGGGATTATCAGCAACGTTCGGTCTAGTGATGAAGAAGGCTATCTGCTGCGTTACGATGCGGTGACGCGACGGGGGATGAGCGGCGGTCCAGTCTTTGATGTGAGCGGCCGCGTGGTGGGAATTCACGGTCAAGGAGAAACCACTGGGGTCACGGAAGTCGTCACGCGGGAAGGTACGCAAGGACAGGAAGAGGCGAAAACCGGGTTTAACTTCGCCATTCCTGTGAATACTTTTATAGAGTTGGCTGAGGATGTCGATGGATTCAGCGATCGGGATATGGCGATCGATGACGATCCCCCTGCTGAAGTCGATGCTGAAGAAGTAGATAGTTCTGATGTAGACGATTGGTTTGAAGCGTTCGCTTTTGAACTACTTGAAGATGTTTTACGGGGTCTAATTCGGCGATTTTTGCCGTTCTAAACCTTTAGGCGTTCAAGTAGTAATGTTGTTCTTTTTTG
>NZ_JBNGCO010000047.1:26886-34359 GCF_049974805.1 Baaleninema sp. | reverse complement strand
GACCCAAGGAATCTCCCGGCATACCCAGAACGGGTTGCTGGGATAGGATGTCAACTCAAGCATATTGTGACGCATTGATGGGAGAAACATAATGGGAGATTTCGAGCGCGTACCTGTTGGCATCGTCGGCGCGTCGGGCTACGGCGGCGTACAATTGGTACGTTTGTTACTCGACCACCCGCACGTCGAACTGGTGTACCTAGGCGGACAAAGCAGTGCGGGGAAATCCTTTTCCGATCTTTATCCCCACTTAGAGCATCGCGTTGATTTAACAATCGAACCGGTCGATATCGATACGATCACCAGTCGCTGTCGCGTGGTGTTTTTGTCTCTCCCGAACGGTCTGGCTTGGAAAATGGCGCCGGCGTTGTTAGAAAAAGGCTGTAAAGTTCTGGATTTGTCGGCGGATTACCGATTTTTCAATCTCGAGACTTATCAGGCGTGGTACGGGGGCGATCGCACGGATAAGGACGTGGCGTCGTTAGCGGTGTACGGCTTACCGGAACTGTACCGCGATCGAATTCGCGAAGCCAATCTCATCGGCTGTCCCGGCTGTTATCCAACGGCGAGTTTGTTAGCCGTCGCGCCACTTCTCAAACAAGGCTTAATCGTTCCCGAAACCCTAGTCATCGATGCCAAATCCGGTACTTCTGGCGGGGGGAGACAAGCGAAAACCAATTTATTGTTAGCCGAAGCCGACAGTTCGATCGCTGCTTACGGCGTAGCCCGACACCGCCATACGCCGGAAATCGAGCAAATTTGCAGCGACCTGTCCGGACACGAGGTTCTCGTGCAGTTTACGCCGCACTTAGTTCCGATGGTACGAGGTATTCTCGCCACGGTGTACGCCACTTTACGGGATCCCGGTCTGGTTCGCGAAGATATCGCCACGATTTACAACGCCTTTTACCGCGCCTCGCCCTGGGTGAAAGTCCTGCCAGCGGGGGTTTTTCCTCAAACCAAATGGGCGTGCAGTTCTAACCTCAATTATATCGGCATTGAAGTCGATGCTCGTACCGGTCGGGTCATCGTCCTTTCGGCGATCGATAACCTCCTCAAAGGTCAAGCCGGACAAGCGGTTCAATGTATGAACTTGATGTTAGACATCGAGGAAACTACGGGACTTCCGAGGTTGGGCTTTTATCCCTAGTGAGGGGATGAGCGATCGGTGCGATCGGGATGAGGGGATGATGGGTCGGTGCGTGACGAGTTCTCGGTCTCAGGATTTACACCCGATTTGTCAAGTCACGCACCCTACGAAAACTGTTCGCGGTTGGTTGTAATTATCCGGTCGTGTCCTCAGAATTCGATCGCAGAAACTCTTTGAGGGCTTCGTAGGCTTGATGGACGCGGATGAACTCTCGTTCGTTACCGCCGGGAAGGTCGGGATGGGTTTCGCGGGCGCGACGGCGATAGGCGCGGTTGAGGTTGTCTTCGCTGAAGGGATAGGCCAGTTGGAGGATTTCGAGATGGGGACGAAGGGCGAGAAATTCTCGATCGCCCTCCATTTCTTCCATCTCGAAAACGGGCATTTCGTACCAGTTTTTAAACTCGGTTTTTTCTTGATTTTTCGTGTAAAGTTCTCGCTCGAAATCCGTCGCCGCCTGTTGAATAAATTTCCACAATACAACTGGAAACAATAAAAACAACACGACAATGAGGGGAATGGCCGATGAAGGGTCGATTAGAGCGACCACCAACACTAAAATCGGCAAAACTTGTAAAATTAAAAGAACGGACGATTGGTATTTCATCGCCTCTCGTGATTTTAGGGAAGTGGGCGATGGCGCCTCGCCTTTCACCTTTAGTCTAGAGGAGGTTTTGCTAATCGGCCGAGTTTGGGCGAGGTTGGGTAAAATATGGGTCGTCGGCGACGGTCTCCGTTGACCGTTTTTCTCGGCGATGGCGCGTCGCGGTTTAAGTCGTTTCCGTCAATATTCAAGTTCGAGTAGAGTTCGAGGCTAATTATCGTGTCTAAAAAGCGTTCTGGCTGGATTACCCGCATCATGTTATCGATCGGGCTGGTGGCCTTTCTCGGGTTTTCGCTGTTTCCCTTGTTGACTGGGGTTCTCGAAGCCCGTCAACCCAGCCAAACCCCCTCGCCGTCTCCCACATCCGCCGCTAACGCTTCCTCCGAGGACGATCTCAGCGCCCAGGCGCGGGGGTACGAACTGGTACTCCAGCGGGAACCGGACAACGAAACGGCGTTACGGGGCTTGATTGACGTGCGACGCCAGCAGGGAGATATTGAAGGGGCGATCGAACCCCTGGAACGGTTGGCGGAACTGAATCCCGACGAACCCCGTTATACGATTTTACTGGCTCAAACGAAGCAGTATCTCGGAAATCGCGAAGGGGCGGCCGAAACTTATCGCAATCTGCTGACGCGGGAACCGGGGAACGTTCAAGCTTTGCAAGGTTTGGTTGATTTACTCTTACAAGAAGACCGACCGGAAGCCGCTGTCGGGGTGATTGAAGAAACGTTACAACTGGCACCGCAAGCGAATCAAGATCGAGCCGATAATATCGATGTGGTGTCCGTGCAACTGCTGCTCGGTCAAGTGTACGCCTACCAGGGTCGCAACGAAGACGCCCTCAATGTTTACGAAAACTTGATTAAGGAGCATTCTGAGGATTTCCGTCCGCTGGTGGGTAAAGCGTTACTCCTGGAACAATCGGGGAAAGTGGACGAAGCCAAAGCCACTCTCAATACGGCGTTGAACGTGGCACCGCCCCAACATAAGGATCGCATTCAAATTTTAATCGACCAACTGAACGAACCCGCACCGGAAGCGGCGCCGGAAGAGTGATGAGGAGATGATGGGATGGGGAGATGATGGGATGGGGAGATGATGGGATGAGGAGATGATGGGATGGGGTGCGGTGCGTGATGATTTTTCGGTCAAAGATTCACACCCGAGTTTTCAAGTCACGCACCCGACGGAAACTGTTCCCGGTTCTGTGTGACCTGTAAAAGGGAGTTGTTTTATGGCATCTGAAGAAATTGTCCGCTTTTTTATTGAGGAAGGAAAAGAACACCTCAATACGTTAGAAAACGGGTTACTCGACCTTCAAGCGACTGTGAAAGATCCCGAACAGGTGAACGAGCTGTTTCGGGCGGCGCACTCGGTGAAGGGTGGTGCGGCGATGTTGGGATACGGCAGTATTCAAAAGGTGGCTCACCGTCTCGAAGATTATTTTAAGGTTTTGCGAGACAATCCTATAAATGTCGATCGCCAGCTCGAAAGTCTTTTTTTGAAAGGTATGGACGCGCTGCGGGAGTTGTTGGAACTGCTGCAAGGACCGTTTGGGTTGCGGGATGAAGACGCGGAACGGACGATCGCGGAAGTGGAACCGGTGTTCGAGCAACTGCAAGAGCATCTCAATCATCTGGTTGAGGGAGGCGGTGCGGTGGAAGCTCCCGCAGCGGCGACGGCGGAGGAAGATGAGATTCCGTCGGATTTTGCGGAACAGGTTATCGAGATTCTGCGGCAGATGTTGCAGGTGTTCAAGAAAGCTGAAAGTTCGGATACGCGAGAGAAACTCTCGTCGTTTTGTCAGCATTTGCAGGAACTCGGGGAAGCGTCGGAGGGTTGGACGAGTTTGGTCGAAGCTGTCGATCGATCGATCGACAACACTCACAATCCTTATCGGATTTTAGCTCCGGTGGCGATCGTGGAACTGCGTCAAAATGCCGAACGCCTGGCGGACGATCCCCAGGCGGAGATTGCGCCGAGTGCGAGTTTGATGCATCTGGCGGAGATGGAATCGGGGGCTTGGACGGATTACATTCTGGTTCGCAACGAGCCGAAAGCGGCGTTTCAGTCGTTAACGCAGGTGATGGAAAAGCCTCAGTTGTTAAAACTTGCCAAATTGTTGTATAAAGCTTCGCAATCCTGATTAGGGTAAATTTAAACTTGTGAATGCGGGTCGATCGAAACCTAAAAGGGTCGATCGGCGTCGTATTGTGAGAAGTTTTGTTGAAAATTGGGGTAATCGCCAGATGAGTGAGTTGACTGCTCGACGTCCTCGGATCGCTGTACCGACGAGTAACGCAGACGATGCAAGTTATGTGGTCGAACCGGGTAACGGTTACGACGGCGTGGTGGAAATTGCCGATACGGAGGGGGGTACTTTTACGGGAACGCTTCTGACGACGGGACGCCACATCCTCACAGCCGCCCACGGTTTCAATACGGAAGAGGGGGCGGCGAATCTCGATCCCGATGCGGGCAACTATAGGGTTGCCTTCGATTTACCGGACGGGCGAGTGTCGATCGATGTTTCCCGTATTTTCGTCCATCCGGAATGGACGGCGGATTTGGCGTCCAACAACGATATTGCCATTGTCGAATTGGCGGAAACCGCCCCCAACGATGCCGATCGCTACGAGATTTATACGGGCAGCGACGAAATCTCTCAAGTGGGGGTTAAAGTCGGTTACGGGGGCAAAGGTACGGGGACTGAGGGACAGTTGAGCCTCAACCCGGACGTAGACTCGGAGGACATCGGTGAGGATTCGGGGGTCAAACGCCTCGGACAAAATCGTTACGATGCTTTCGCCGATCTTCTCAACTCGGTTCTGGGAACGCCCTTTGAGACGGAAATTCTCTCGGAAACGCAACTGGCTTACGATTTCGACGATGGAACGGCGGCCAGGGATTTCTTTGGAACCTATTTTAATATCGCCGATACGGGACTTGGCGCCGAGGAAGTGAACTCGACTCAGGGAGATTCTGGCGGTCCGACGTTTATTGAGGAGAAAATCGCCGGGATTACGTCCTACGGTTACAGTCCGATCGATTCTAACGAAGAGGGAGAACTGCTCTTTGCGGGGTTGACGGGCGACGCCAATACGGACGTGAGTTTTATTTCCGGAGAAGTCCTCGAAATCGATACTGTCGGCGAAATCGCACGAGCCTTCGTGCAAGCGACGAACTCCTCGTTTGGGGAGTTTTCTTCGGACACGCGGGTTTCGGCTTATGCTGACTATATCGCTCAAACCCTCGCTGAAGCCCAAAGCGGCGACGATTCGATTTTGGGAACGACTCGCGACGACACCCTCAACGGAAATGCGGGGAACGATTCGATCGAAGGTCTCGAAGGAGACGATATTCTGGCAGGTGGCCAGGGTGATGATGTGGTCTCCGGTGACGATGGCCTCGATACGCTGTATGGAAACCTCGGAAATGACGAGATTTCTGGCGGCGAGGAAAACGACCTGGTGTTTGGTAACGAGGGGAACGACTCGATTTCCGGCGATGCGGGAGATGATGAGTTGTTTGGCGGTGAAGATGCTGATTCCATTTTCGGCGGTGAAGGGGCTGATTCTATTTTCGGCGGCTTGGGTGAAGATGTTCTCGACGGCGGCGAAGATAACGATCTTGTTGTGGGTTTGGACGGCGATGACGAGATAACTTTGGCCGACGGCGACGATATGGGCTTTGGCGGCCAGGGGAACGACGAGATTTCTGGGGATGCGGGAGATGATGAAATCTTCGGCGGCCAGGGTGACGATTCGCTTTTTGGCGGCGACGGAAACGATACGCTGACGGGGGAACTCGGCCAGGACGTTCTCACGGGCGGCGAGGGTGAGGATGTCTTTGTTCTGTCTCTTGATGGGGCGGTGACGGATGTTAGCCAAGCTGATATTGTGGAGGATTTTTCGTTCGAGGACGATCGCATCGGCTTGACGGACGGGTTGGAAAATACGGATGTGGTGTTGGAAAATGCCACGGTTGGCGATCGCAGTGGCGTCGTGGTGAAGGTTATCGCAACGGACGCCATTCTCGGCTTTGTCGCCGATATCGATACGGTTCCGTTCGTGACGGTTGAAGGCTAGGGGTTTGTAACCCACTGGAACAAAACTGTCGGTTTGGGATTCGAGTACAATTGTCGGGGCGATCGATCCGATCTGAGATCGATCGCCTCATTTGGTCTGTTTTCTTTGCCTTCTCACTCAACTCGCCATGTTAGAAGCCACTTCGCTTCAGCAACGCCGCCCGCGTATTTCCGTCCCGGTTGACGATCCCGACGATTCTGATTACATTGTTCCCGCCGACCAGTGGACTGGGGTAGTCGGCTTGGGGACTCAGGGGGAAATTTCCTGTACGGGGACGTTATATCTGACCGGTCGCCACGTCATTACGGCGGCTCATTGTTTCAATATCAGCGAGAACGTTGCCAATCTCAACCCCGACCCGGAAGATTATCGGGTGTTTTTCGACCTTCCCACGGGCCGGGTCTCGGTGGGGGTGGAAAATATTTTCGTTCACCCGCAATGGACGGCCGATCGCTCCTCGAACAACGATATCGCCATTGTCGAACTGGCGGAAACTGCCCCGGATGCGGCGTCTCGCTACGATGTGTATACGGGAACTGACGAAGTCGGACAGGTGGTTCAGCGAGTCGGTTACGGGGTCAAAGCGACGGGAAGCAAGGGAGAGTTCGAGGATACGTCCAACGGGGTCAAACGCACGGGACAAAACCGTTACGATGCCTTGGGCGAGATTTTTAACAGTCCTGATGCGATCGCTCTACCGGGGACGCAACTGGCTTACGATTTTGATAATGGAAATCCGGAAAACGATGCCTTTGGCGTGGAGTTCGATCGACCGGATTTAGGGTTGGGATTGCAAGAGGTGGGAACCAGTCCCGGCGATTCCGGCGGACCGTCGTTTATCGGTAACAAAATTGCGGGGATTGCTTCCTACGGGTTGAGTCCCACCACTCCCGGCGTGGACGTGACGGAGAAAAACGATACCAGTTTCGGGGAGTTCTTCGGCGATACGCGGGTTTCGGCCTATTTGGGTTGGATTGGCACTACCATCGCCGCCTCGAATGCGGGAGACGATTTGATGACGGGGACGGATAATAACGATACGCTGGCGTCTAACGGCGGCGATGATACTCTTGAAGGTCGCGGCGGGGACGATCTTCTTTTGGGGGGTCAGGGAAACGACGTGCTGACGGGAGAAGCGGGAAACGATGCGATGGCGGGTAATCTCGGTCAGGACGGTTTGGAAGGGGGCGAAGGTGATGATACGCTCCTCGGCGGTCAGGATGACGATACGCTGGTTGGAGGATTAGGAAACGACGTTCTCATCGGCGATTTCGGTCAGGACGTGCTGAAGGGCGGTGAGGGAGCAGATATCTTTACTTTCCGCAAGGCGACGGCTGTGGAAGACCCGACGCTGGTGGATATCGTGACGGATTTTCAGGTGGGACTCGATCGCATTGCTTTGACTCAAGGTCTCACGGAAGGAAATTTGAGTTTGGAACCGTTCAATCTCAACGGCGGCGGCGTCATGGTTCGCGTGGCCGGAGCGGTGGAGTTCCTCGGCTTCGTTCGCAACGTTACGGTTGAGGAGTTACAGGGCAGTTTCGTCGCCGACCCGTTTGGATTTAGTTAGCTTTTGTTTTGGTTAGTTGAGGCAAGTGGGTTGTGTTGATTAAAAAATCAAGCGTATAGCC
>NZ_JBNGCO010000047.1:0-26786 GCF_049974805.1 Baaleninema sp. | reverse complement strand
GAACAACCGCCAAAGTTTACACTTTTATGATAGCGGTTTTGCCCTTAGCGGTCAACTCCCCTTGACTCTGTTGCGGGTGTTGATTAAAAAATCAAGCGTATAGCCGAACAACCGCCAAAGTTTACACTTTTATGATAGCGGTTTTGCCCTTAGCGGTCAATATCTCTCGATCGAACGCGACAAAACTTAACAATTTCCGCTAATTTTCTGGAAACCCTTGTAACAGCAACCTTCAATTCTATTCAATTATCAATTACCGACAGGTATATCCGTCGTAACGATAGCCATTGATATCAGGAAACTCGTCGTCATCGAGTTGGTCGCAACCGAGACTGTTGGACATTTCTTCAGCGTGGAAATTCACCAACCAAACATCGAGGGGTTTGGGAAGTTCGGCGAGGGTTTGATTGAGGGTTTCTGTGGGATTTTGGTTTTCGAGTTTGTGAGCTAAAAGAAAATGCGACGGTTGAGAAAAGCCGATTTTTTCCAATTCCCAAGCGATGGCAATTAATCGCCCGGTTTGTCCGTGGTGTTTGTGAGTCGTGGCGATGAGAACGGGAACGTCTTCGGAGGTTTTGGCGATAAATTGCGCCAATCGATCGCCTCGGTGGTTTTGCAAGTAACCGACGTTGGCTAAAATGCTGAAACTCCCGATAAAGGCGATTCCTAAAACCGCAAGAACTTGATATTTCTGGCGAGTCCACCGAGGCGCCAGACGAGCGGCGATAAATACCACGACGGCGGGAAATACTGGGAAGAAGAAACGAGGCGCCAGGGTGAGATCGCTTCCGAGGCTGTAGGTGACGCCGAGTAAGACGGCGAGGGTGGCGAGGAGGTAGAGGGGGAGGTGAGGAGGTGAGGAGGTGAAAGGTTTGTAGAGAAGTTTAGCCAGGTAGAGGAGGGAGAGGAGGAAGGCGAGGCTACTGGGGATGACGAGCCAAAGGGGTAAGGCGAGGATGTCGAGGGGAAACATCAACAGCATCGACAGCAACCAGGCGATCGCTCTGAGTACGGCGTCGATTCCGATTCCGCCATCGTATACCCAATCGGTGAGGTGGCTTTGGCTGACTTGTCGCCATAGGGGAATCCAGGCGACGCCGGAAAGGGTGGTTCCCAAGGCGGCGATGGCGATTCCTCGCCAAGCGAGACTGCGGCGGTGGGGAGGGTATTTCAGCCAAATTCCGGCTAAGACGAAGGCTTGGGAAAGGGGAACTAAGGCGAAGAAGTAATGGATGGCGATTCCGACGCCGTTGATGAGTATCCAGGGAATGGAGTGTTTGGGGGAAAGGGGTTTGTGTTGGAAGATGGCTTCGACGGCGACGACGAAATAGTAGAGAGATGCGATCGAAACGAGAACGGCTAAGGTATAGTGACGGGCTTCTTGGGAAAGGAATACGCCAAAGGGGGAGACTGCCATGATGGCGGCGGCCAGTTGTGCCACAATAACGGAACGGTAGGCGCGATCGGCTAAGAGGTAGATGGCGGGAATGGCGAGGGTTCCCAAGAGGGCGGAGAGCGATCGCGCAGCCAAGAGAACGTTTTCGCCGCCAAACCCCTGTATCCAGTAATGGGAGAGGATGAAGTACAGGGGGGGATGGGTACTTTCTGACATCAGGTGAGTGACTGCGTCGGCGACGGTGGCGGTCGATCGCAGTTGTAGCGGTTGCATTAAGATGTCAGGGGGGATGGGTCGATCGAGCGGTACGTTAAGGAAGCTATTCCCCAGGCTAAAGGCGATTGTGGCACATTCGTCCGTCCAGGGGGGAAGGGCGGTTAGGCGAGCGAACCGCAATGTCAAGCCGAGAAGACACCAGGTGAAGAGTAGAGGTTTCAACAATTGAAGGTTGAGCGTTGAGAACTGGGGGTTTATGGTATCAAATTTTGGGGTTGGGGATTCACTCCACCGGGTACAGAGAACAGGTCGATTTTTCGGATTTTATCAATACATTTATTTAAAAGTTTGATTTTTTGTTATTATTGAATTAGGCAGATTTTTTTATAAATACTTTGTCTAAAAAACGCAAAAATCCTTTTGCAAGGTTATTTAAATACGCAGATAGCTACCGCGTTGAGATTTGGAAAGCCTCGGCTTGTTCGGTACTCAATAAAATTTTTGACCTCGCTCCGCCAGCGTTAATTGGATTAGCGGTTGACATTGTGGTGCAACAGGAAAACTCGTTTTTAGCGGGGTTGGCCGTCAAAAGTATATTCGCTCAATTGGTGGTGTTGTCGCTGCTGAGTTTCCTGATTTGGGGGTTAGAATCGCTGTTTGAATATGCCTATAAACGCTTGTGGCGAAATTTGGCGCAGGCGATCCAACACGATTTGCGCCTCGATGCGTACCGCCATTTACAAGCGATGGAACTGTCGTTTTTTGAAGAACGGAGTACGGGAGGGTTGCTGTCGGTTCTCAACGACGATATCAACCAACTGGAACGGTTTTTAGATGGGGGCGCCAATGAGATTTTACAAGTTTCGACGACGGTAATCGTCATCGGTGGGGCGTTTTTTGTGCTGGCGCCGAACGTGGCGTGGTTGGCGATGTTGCCGATGCCGTTTATTTTATGGGGTTCGATCGCCTTTCAAAAACGACTCGCGCCGCGTTATGCTGCCGTTCGGGAATCGGTGGGGTGGTTGAACGCGCAATTGACCAACAATTTGACGGGAATTACCACGATTAAGAGTTTTACAGCGGAAGAATACGAAGTCAATCGGATCGATCGCCTCAGTAACGAATATCGTTACAGCAACCAACGCGCGATCGCCCTCAGTGCGGCGTTCGTTCCCCTGATTCGGATTGTGATTTTGGTGGGGTTTACGGCAACTCTGTTACTGGGAGGGTTGGAGGCGGCGGCGGGAACCCTGGCGGTGGGAACCTACAGTACGATGGTATTCTTGACGCAGCGGTTGCTGTGGCCGTTGACGCGGTTGGGGGAAACCCTGGATTTGTACCAGCGATCGCAGGCGTCGACGCGGCGGGTGTTTAAGTTGCTGGATATGCCGATTACGGTGTATCCGGGGAACAAACCGCTTCCCGTGGAACGGGTAAACGGCGAGATTTGCTTGGAAAACGTCACCTTCGGCTATCTCGATCGCTCTGCGGTGATTTCGGACTTTTCGCTACGGGTTCCCGCTGGAGATACTGTCGCCATCGTAGGCGCCACAGGTTCGGGGAAAAGTACCATCGTTAAGTTGCTGTTGCGATTGTACGAGATTCACTCGGGACGAATTACCCTCGACGGAATCGATATTCAGGAGATTTTGTTACAGGATTTGCGGCGAGCGATGGCCTTAGTCAGTCAAGATGTGTTTCTGTTTCATGGAACCGTGGCGGAAAACATCCGGTATGGGAGTTTCGACGCCACAGAAGAGGATGTGGTAGCGGCGGCGGCGATCGCAGAAGCACAGGACTTTATTACAGAATTACCCCAAGGGTACGATACCGTCATTGGAGAACGGGGACAGAAGCTTTCTGGCGGACAACGCCAACGGTTGGCGATCGCGCGAGCGGTGTTGAAAGATCCGCCGATTTTGATTTTAGACGAAGCGACGTCGGCGGTGGATAACGAGACGGAGGCGGCGATTCAACGATCGCTCGATCGAATCACGCAAAACCGGACAACCATTGCGATCGCGCACCGTCTGAGTACCATTCGCCACGCCGATTGTATCTATTTGACGTTCTCCCCCGCCTGAAGGCAGGGGGATTCCTGGTTCGTCGATCCACCTTTAAATCTCCGCCAAGCCAACTCGCTGACTCGAACCCACTATCCTTCAACTCTCCGACTGGATGCTTTTAAGACAATGGCTGAAGATTCCAGAGGGCTAATCTCCCCAGGCTTTTTTGACGTTTCCGTGCGCCCCACGGTACGTTAGAAAGCATTTGAGCAAATGCTTGACTTTTCTGGACTCGCGACTCTTTTGAGTGCTTGCGTTTTTAAAGAGGTCTCTCGCACCTCTGCACCGATGTCGCAATGGTCCTATGAATCCCGAAATCGGGTTGGGCTACCGACGAATTTACCCTGGCACCGGACTGAACTCAGTTTAGCATTTGAAATGCCGCCCTGGAAGGGCGGGGCTTGAAACCCCTAATTTTCGGTCATGGACAAAGGCAAAATCGCCGAACGGGGTTCCCACGAAGAACTTTTGGAGCGTCAAGGAATTTACGCAGCGTTGTGGCGAGTGCAAATGGGAGGGAAATTCACCCAAGGGTAGAGTCAAAGAAATGGGGTTACGAGCAACCCCATTTCGTCACCGTTAAAGACTTAGCGAACAGAAGACTCCTGTTTTAAGTCGTCGATGAGGCGTTGTAAATCGCTCACATCGGCGTGGAAAACATCCTTACAGAATTCACAGGTAGCTTCTGCACCGCCGTCTTTTTCGATCATGTCCTTGAGTTCCGCCGAACCCAGAAGTTTCAACGCTCCCAAGAGACGTTCCCAGGAACAACCACAGTGAAAGCGCAACATCTGAACGCCGGGGAGAATTTGCAAACCTAAATCTCCCATGAGACTTTCAAAAATCGCCGGAAGGCTTTTCTGTTTTCGCAGCAGGGGAGTAAATCCCGAAAGTCCCGCGAGGCGAGATTCCAGCGTGGCAACAAGTTCCTCATCGCGAGCCGCTTTCGGAAGAACTTGCAGGAGAATTCCCCCAGCCGCCGTTACGCCGTCGGCTCCCACGAACACCCCGAGAACCAACGCCGAGGGAGTTTGTTCCGAGTTGACGAGGTAGTGGGTTACATCGTCGCCGATTTCTCCAGAGACGAGTTCGACGGTACTGGAGTAGGGATAGCCGTAGCCGACATCGCGGATGACATAGAGAAAACCGTTAGACCCCACGGCGCCGCCAACGTCGAGTTTGCCAATTTTGTTAGGCGGCAGTTCGACAGAGGGATTTTCCACGTAGCCGCGAACCGTTCCATCGAGTCCCGCATCGACGAGGATACCGCCGAGGGGACCGTCGCCGCGAACGCGGATGTTGACGCGAGAGTCGGGTTTCTTCATGCTAGAGGCGAGGAGAAGACCCGCGCACATGGTTCGTCCGAGAGCGGCGGTAGCGACGTAAGAGAGTTTGTGGCGTTGTCGGACTTCTTCAGTGAGTCGTGTGGTGATGGCTCCAACGCAGCGAATGCCGCCATCTGCTGCTGTTGCGCGAACGAGCTGATCTGCCATGAATGTTTTGAGGTTTGGGATCGTCTTATCTTAATTTATTGTAACGATCGCGGGATTCCCAGGGATTGGGATTACGACCTAGCGATCGAACCGGAAAATTCGTCATAATGAGTTTCGTGGGCTTGCTGGGGATAACTGGAAGTATGCTGGGAACGTTTCAACAAAGCCATTTGCGAATTGAGATCGACGCTTCGGCGAGTGCGATCGCTCGCAGTTTGCTGCATCCGAGTGAATTACAGAAGTGGTTGCCACAACAGTTATCGCCGGGTTTACCGGAAAAGTTGCATGAAGGGTTGACGTTTACGAGTTCCCTGGGGTTCGTATCGATCGAGCATCATGTGGAAGTGGCGAGCGATCGCTGTTTGCGAATGTTACTCAGTGGCGGAATCGACGGCTTTCACGAGTGGTACTGGGGTGACGGTTGGGTGCAGTCGCGTTTAGAAGGCGTGTCGCTGTTACCGCTGAATTTGGGTCAAACAGTGAGTTTGTGGCGGTTGAAGGAGTTTCTCGTCCAGTCGAAGGAACCGCAGCCTCAGTAATTTTACGGACTTTTTTAAGATTTTAGGTCACAATAGGGGTAACAGGCTTTCTCCACCCCGTTTTTCTCCTTCAGGCTTGGGGTGGAGTTTTTTTTAAGTTTTGAAAATAAAAAAGGAAAAAAGTAAAAAACCGTAGGTTGGGTGGAGCGCCAGCGAAACCCAACAGCCAATCCTTATCGCTCAAGATTTACCCAGGAAAGTCTACCGAAACCCACCGCTTTTGTCGTTTTTTTTCATATTTTTCAACCCGAGAGCAATCCTAAATCATCTGTGGGAAATAACCCGTTTAAACTTCGTTCCCTTCGTCAGATTGTCTCTCCAGATCCCCGGCATCTCCAAGATGCCGGGGATCTTATACAGCAATGTACCGAAATGGGATATTGGCAGGAATTATTTAATAATACTATATACAAAAATACGGAAGTCTGTTATTTATTGATTTTACACTTGCGCAAAAATACGGAAATTGGAGATCGATCGCCAAAATTCCCAAAAATTTTGCCAAAACCATCCTGAGACCCGAGCTTATTCAGAGAACAAAGGAATGGTAGATGCACCCTGATGGCAACCCTGGAACTTGCTGGAGTTCCGGGGTTTTTTTCTTGACTGACTCTCCGTACTCGAAGCTTCTCACTTCATCAACAGGAAGCCATCTACTCACGAACCTGGAACTTGCAAGAGTTCCAGGTTTTTTCTGGGCGATAGAGGGAACAGGCAATAGGGAACAGGGAACAGAAAAACCACAAAATTATCCGGAACCTCCCACCTTTCTAGAGAACAGAGAAATGGTAGATGCACCCTGATGGCAACCCTGGAACTTGCTGGAGTTCCGGGGTTTTTTTTCAGCGAACCCTGTACAGCGGACAGCGAACAGTGTCTCCTCATCTCCTCATCTCCTCACCACCGAACGAGCCTGAGTATAAAATTCTTCACCAAACTACCCGGCCCTAGACCCTGCCAGGTATGCGATCATAGATCGGGTTAACAGCGATCGATATCAAATCACTTCACGAGAATGGAAAACCAGCAAAAGCCCACAGTCATTGTTACGGGAGCCTCTTCGGGTGTTGGCTTGTACGCCGCGAAAGCCCTCGCCGAAAAGGGATGGTACGTCGTCATGGCCTGCCGCAACTTGGAAAAAGCGGAAAAAGCCGCTCAAGATCTCGGTATAGCCAAAGACAGTTACAAAGTTCTGCATATCGACTTGGGGTCGTTGCAGAGCGTTCGCCAGTTCGTCACCAACTACCGCTCCCTGAACCGACCCATCCGGGCCCTGGTGTGCAACGCCGCGATTTATATGCCGCTGCTGAAAGAGCCGATGCGGAGTCCTGAAGGGTACGAGCTGACGATGACCACCAACCACTTGGGTCATTTTCTGCTGTGTAACCTGATGTTGGCGGACTTCGAGCAGTCTAACGAACCGGACAAACGGATGGTGATTTTGGGAACCGTCACCCACAACCCGGACGAACTCGGTGGAAAAATCCCGCCGCGTCCGGATTTAGGCACTCTCGACGGGTTCGCCAAAGGCTTCAAAGAGCCGGTTTCGATGATTGACGGTAAGAAATTCGAGCCGGTGAAAGCGTACAAAGACAGTAAAGTCTGCAATGTCTTGACGATGCGGGAACTGCACCGCCGCTATCACGAGTCTACGGGTATCACTTTTAGTTCCCTGTACCCCGGATGCGTGGCCGATACGCCGCTGTTCCGCAATCACTATCCCCTGTTCCAAAAAATCTTCCCGGTGTTCCAGAAATACATCACGGGGGGATATGTTTCTCAGGAGTTGGCTGGCGAACGGGTGGCGGCGGTCGTGGCTGACCCGGACTTTAAGCAATCTGGTGTTTACTGGAGTTGGGGCAACCGCCAGAAGAAAGGCCGCCAGTCCTTCGCTCAGAAGGTGTCGCCGCAGGCTCGCGACGATGAGAAAGGCGGACGGATGTGGGATTTGAGCTTGGAGTTGGTGGGACTGAGTTAGTCCCCGACTGGAGCGGTTCTCCGCGTCCTTCGATTCTGTGACGGATAAAATTGCCCCGTAGCCGCGTTGAGGCAACGCGACTACGGGGTTTTCAGTGGACATACAGACAGACCGCCGTGGGAATTAGTAGTTTTTCAAGGCCCGTGCGATTTCGCGTTTTTCCTGTTTTTTCTTCAGGGATTCTCGCTTGTCGTGGAGTTTTTTGCCTCGTCCCAAGCCGATTAAGACTTTGACCCAACCTTTTTTGAGATAGACTTTGAGGGGTACGAGGGTCAAGCCTTTTTCTTCGACTTTTCCGATGAGTCTGCGAATTTGGTCGCGATGTAAAAGTAGTTTTCGCGTGCGGCGAGGGTCGTGGTTGAAGTACTGACTTGCCGTGTTGTACGGCGAAATATGTACGTTGAACAACCAGGCTTCGTTGTTACGAATCAGGGCGTAACCGTCTCGTAAGTTGATGCGGCCTTGGCGAATGGATTTAACTTCGGTGCCTTTGAGTTCGACTCCGGCTTCGTAGGTGTCTAGGATTTCGTAACGGTAACGGGCTTGGCGGTTATCGCTAATGACTTTGTATCCTTTGCTGTTATCTTTGGCCATACGCATTTTGATGGGAACTATCTACAATTGACGGATTTCTTCCTCAGAAGAAATGCGGCGATCGCTTGTGGGAATTGTAACGCGAATCCTAACGGAAATTGTCACCACCACAATCGCATCAAGATCGGAAATATCTGTGTTTTTACTGAAGTTTCGATCGAGCGATCGTGATAATATCAAATTGCCCCTTCTTATATTTTAGGATCGGGAGTGGGTGCAGGCAGGAGCGAGACGAAGTGTTACAACCGGATTCTCTCGAACGCTGCCTGGAATGGGCAAGCGTTCACGTTAGCTGGGAACTCTACCGCAGTGCTGTTGCTGATTACGATCGCGCTCTGACGTTTGACGAGCGGTGCGATCGCGCCTGGTTGGGCAAAGGATTGGCATTAATGGCACTCAAACATTATGCTGCGGCGATCGACGCTTTCGAGGCAGCCCTCGACCTCGACGAGACTCAAGCGAGTTGGTGGTATATCCGCAGCCAAGCGGAAGCGGCTTGTGAGCGTTGGGAAGAGGCGCTCTCGTCGGTTGGGCGAGCGATCGATCTAATTCCCGACAATTCCCAGTTTTGGAAACATCGCGCCACCATTCTCTTAGCCTTGAACCGTCTCGAGGAAGCGCAGCGGAGTTTCCATTGCGCTGTGAAGTTACAACCCGACGAGATTGAAACTCTGGTCTCCTACGGACAGTTACTCGAACAGCTAGGCTGTTACCGCGAAGCGTTAGAACATTACACCCAAGTAACGACACTCCAACCCGATCTCCATTGTATCTGGTTAAATCGGGCAACGGTGTTGTTGCAGCTTCAATGTCCCAAAGAGGCGTTGGAGTGTTGCGATCGCGCGGGAAGCCTCGCGCCTCACTGTCCTCAAGTGTGGATGGTACGGGGAGACGTTTTCTGCCACTTGCGACGTTATGCCGAAGCCATGACCGCCTACCGTCAGGTATTCAGCCTCCCCGGTACTTCTTCCAAGGGAGTACAGTCCTTGTATCGCGCCTGTTCTCGCTGTTCCTTCCAAGGGGCGCGTTCTCTGCTGCGATCGCTGCGAAACTGTCGCTGGCTTGATTGGTTAGCTCGTTCTCGCTGGTTAGTTTGAAGGGACACGAGTTCGATGGCGACCCGATTTTTCAACCCTCGTTATTGTTTAAAAATGTAACGGTAATCTTGACAATTGAACGTTAGTCTGGATGAGTTTTTTAATAAAAGTTTAGCTTAGGAAAACGTCGGATCGATCGAGTTTTCCGTTCGCTACAGCCCTTGTGTTCTCGGCACTTTGCCAAGCAATGTTAAACCGAAATCGACCGAGTATCTATTGACAAAGCCCCCACATTTCGATATTACGTAAATTGGCTTTGTATGTTCGAGTAGAGGAGATCGCAATCTTGAAAAAGCTCGTTTCTTTTGTCCTGCTTGCCCTGGCAGTGACGGTTTTTGCCTTCGGTCGCCCCGCCTGGGCTGCCGATATCGAACATGGTTCTCAAGTTTTTAGCGCCAACTGCACGGCGTGTCACATGGGAGGCGGCAACGTAGTGAACGCGGCCAAAACCCTCAAAAAAGACGCGCTGGAAAAATACGGGATGGATTCCCTCGAAGCGATTAAAAATCAGGTGACGAACGGGAAAAACGCGATGCCGTCTTTCCTGGGTCGTCTGTCTCCTGACGATATCGAAGACGTAGCCGCCTACGTGCTTTCCCAAGCTGACAAAGGTTGGTAAACGGCGTCTGAGTGCGTCGATTCTTCCAACCCGAGGATGCTGAGCGCGTCCTGGTGTTGCTCCGCAAGGAGTCTCAGCCAGGACGCGCTTTGTCTGGAAAGGTCAGCCGCCGCGAGCGAAAGCCCCCATGACAACGGCAGATAGAAGAAGTCCGGGGGAAAGCAGGAGAAGCAGCAGGAATAAATCGTGAGTGGTCATGGCAGGTTGGGCGGTGAGGGGTTTTATGGGGGTCTCGCTCTAGGTTAAACAGGATTGACCGATCGACCCGTATTTTTTGCGTTTTTTTAAGCTCTCCCTGGTCAGAGGGTTTGCAACCAAGTTTTAACCCGCTGAAGTTGAATCGGTAAGCCGTTCTGAATTTCCGAACGGTTATCTCCTTTTAAGGTGTAAGATTCGGGACATTCGGGGCGCGATCGCGTCAGGTTGGTTTGAGCGACTAAATCCACCGTGTTGGCTTCCACCAAATACAGTTGCGATCGCGTTCCGTAAACCGTTAAGCCGCCGTACCACCCCTCTTCATTGAGATACCAACAGGTTTGAGCGTCCTCGGGATCGTTGGTTTCGTACAGACACAAAACTAACTCAGTGTCCGAGGTGGGATCGGTATCCTTCTGAGGCGGCCAGTCGTTGAGGTTGGCGACTTGTCCGACGAACTGGTAATCGATATCGGGGGTATCGCGCACGACGGCGATGGAGCTGTCTGCGATCGAACCCTGATAATCGCCAGCGTTGGGAAGAGCAAAGGTGGCTTTTTGCGAGTTTCCCACTTGGCCGTTACTAATTTTTACCACGCGACAGAGGGACGCGAGCGCCTCGCGATCGATAGTGATGTCGCTGGCGATGGCTGAAGCTTCTGAGAGGGGAGTAGTGGGCGCATTGGCGTTAGAATCCGGGGGTTGCGTGCGACATCCCGTCAGAGCGAAACCCGCCAAGGCACCGAGACAAACCCAACGTCGTACATTCATAGAGCGTTAAAAATTGTGCTGTATTAATCGAAGGCGTGAGAGGAGTTGGGCGAGTTTTGCGAGCAATTCTAATCCAGCCCTCGGGGACTGTCAAACCGTCTCACCTGCCCGTTTCCTGTGTCGTTTTCTAGATGGCTTTACTGGAAACGATATAGTGAAACAGGAACGCTAAATTGAAGAACTCTCTCGTTTTGCGATCGTGATTGATATTTCTCTTTCGACTCTATTCGACCTAGCGAACCTGTTCGTTTTGCCCTTTTGGGCGTTAATGGTTTTGCTTCCCAACTGGGACGTTACCCGGCGGGTGTTGCGATCGAACCTCCCCTTCGTGGTGCTGGTTGCTTTCTATCTCTACTGTATTTCCCAAAGTCTCAACGCTGAATCCGCCGAAGCTCTGGCGAATCCCAGTTTGTCTCAAATCGCCCGTTTCTTTGGGGAAGAACCCGCCGCCGCCACGGGTTGGGCGCATTTTCTGGTCATGGACTTGTTCGTGGGGCGTTGGATTTACTGGGAAGGTCAAAAAACTGGGGTTTGGACGACGCACTCGATCGTGCTGTGTTTGTTCGCCGGACCGGTGGGAGTTTTGTCTCACATCGTCACGGTAGCGGTACGCGATCGCTTCTTCGGGGTCGATCGCGACTCGGCGTCACGCGGTACGCTAGAAGGAAAACGTCCAGACGCGGTTTAAAGACCTCCGAGACACCTATGAACAACGAGGACTATAACATTTCCACCTCCCAATCGAGCGAGATTCAGGTGATTCCTCCCGCCGTGGAGCGCGTGATTCCCGCGTTGCGCCGTGCGGGACAGATCAGCTTTTGGGTGCAGGTGATTTTAGGCGTCGTGGCGGCGTTAATTTTCCTGTTTACCATTCCCATCGCAGCCTCCGACGACCCCACTTCGGCGCAAATCAACCCAGGACGCGGACCGGGGATTTTCTTTGCGGTGACGGGGTTGGTGGCGTTGGGAATCAGTATTTACTGGGCGCTGCGATACGGCCGACTGGCGCAACGCCTGGGAACGCCGGATAGCAGTTTGCGTCCGACGCGGGCCGAAACCATACGGGCTATTGAAATCGGTTCGATCGTGAATTTGGTGGGAATGCTGTTTAACCTGTTAGCGGCGGAAACCATTACGGGGATTTTGCTGGCGAAAGCGTTGCGATCGGAAGGGGTGGCGTTTTCTCCGGCGGCGTTAAATCAGTTGATTCAACCCATCGACATTTTTGTGGTGTTGGGAAACACGCATACCCTCTTTGCTCACTTTATCGGACTGACGACTTCCCTGTGGTTGTTGCGCTGGGTGGTGAAGTCGAAATCCTGACCTTGCTGATGGCGATCGCGCAGGGTAATAAAAATAGTTACGGTTTTTACGACCCCCGCGATCGCCGGTTCGATGACGGGGGCGCTTTAAAATTGAGAGAGTCAGGCCACTTTAACGGAATTCGATCGCCATCGAACCATGACCCCCAACAATACATTAAAAGTCGTTAAAAAAGCAGGTGCGGGACTGTTGCTGTTCGTCGGCGTTCCCATCGTTCTGGTGTCTCTGTTCGGCTTATCCGATGTCAATTCTGGCGTCCGACAACTCTCGTTAATCGTGTTGGCGTTTGTCGGTTTACCGCCTACGGCGGTCGGCGGATGGCTGTTGTGGAGTTTGCGGACGCAACACCAGCAGGAACAGCTCGATTTGGAGAGGGCGGAACAGCAACGGCTACAACGGACGTTTTTCCAGATGTTGGCGGAGAACCAGGGTGCGATTACGCCGCTACAGTTTTCGATCGCGACTCAAATTTCGGGCGATCGCGCTCGTGAGTATATTGAGTTACGGGCGAAGGAATTCGATGCGACGACGGAGATGAGTTTGGAAGGGAGTACAGTTTATCAGTTCGAGTTGCAGCCGAAGTTGTTGGCGCAAAAAATCGACGAGTTGTCGTGAGTGGTTGAATTCACCGCACCAGAACTTGAGGACACAGAGATTTAAGGTGTTCGGCCAGATACCCGGTATTTTGAAGATGCCGGGTATCTTTTCGGGTTTTTGTTAGAGTATGGCGTTGGGTTCGAGAAGTGTGACCGTCCAGCGATATTCGGGGTTCGATCGATACTGCGGCGACTGTTCTAAGTATCGAATAAAGGTAAAAAAGTCGTTGTCGTAATGGGTGACGATACAACCGGAACTGGCGGTTCCAGATAGGGGGAAATTCATATCGGGGTGGAAAACAAACGCCCCGCCGTCTCGTCCTGGTAGCCACTGACGAACGGTTTCGCCGGGATCGATATGGCCGTTGTGGTTGCGATCGAATCCGATGGGAAGTTCTCCGACTTGCATTAACCCTGTAAACGGCCGTCCGCGACGCAGACGCATCCCCGGTTGCAACCGCCATTTTCCGATATGTTGGCCGGTCATGAGTTGCGCCGGGCCGCCAAAGGGTTCGTGGTCAGGGTGAACGTCCAATCTGGCGTTGGATTCGGTGGTGATGGGAACGGCGAGGCGGATTTGGGGGCGCGAGCCCTCATCGAAGGTCAGCAATACCAGCAAATCGTTGTATCGCGGCGGTAAGGGGGCGTTTCCGTTGGGGGTTCCGTCGGGATTCATCCCTTTAATCAAGACGATGTTAATTTCACCAGGGTTTCGATCGATCCGGTAATTGTGCGATTCCATGTACTCGACGATGGCCGCCGCTAACTGCGATCGCGGACTGGGACGGCGGTATAAATGTCGATATCGAGTCGAGTTGGCCTGGGAAACCGCTTCGCGAGGGGTTTCACCGCTGTCTGTTTGGGCGGACGCGGGAGTTGTCACGAAGTCGAGGGCGCAAGCGGTTAGGACGGTTCCCAACAACAAACGCCAGGTAAGTTGAGTTGGGGTGTGGAACGGGAACACGGTGAAGAATTGACAATTGATAACTGACAATTGATAACGGTGTGTTGGGATTGAGGGGCGATCGTTCACGGTTACCGCCTCGTTACCCCCTCATCCGGTTATCTCCTCAGCACCCGGTCAATTCTAGACCAACTCAGACAGAGGCCGTTTCTCGATGTTCGATGCGGGTTCCCAAGACTTCGAGGAATTTGGCTAACCATTGCGGATGTGCGGGCCAAGCGGGGGCGGTGACGAGATTTCCGTCCACGACGGCTTCGTTGACGGGGATTTCGGCGTAGGTTCCCCCGGCGAGTTCCACTTCCGGACGACAAGCGGGATACGCCGAACAGGTTTTACCGTGGAGGACGTTCGCCGCTGCGAGGAGTTGGGCGCCGTGACAGATGGCGGCGATGGGCTTTTTGGTGTTGGCGAAGTAGCGCACGATTTCGATAACGCGCTTGTTGAGGCGGATGTATTCCGGGGCGCGTCCGCCGGGAATCACTAAGGCGTCGTAGGTTTCCGGGCGAATTTCCTCGAAACTGGCGTTGAGGGTGAAGTAATGGCCGGGTTTTTCGCTGTAGGTGCGATCGCCCTCGAAATCGTGGACGGCGGTGCGGACTTTATCGCCAACTTTAGTATCGGGGGCTACGGCGTCCACGGTATACCCCACCATTTGCAGGGCTTGGAAGGGAACTATCACTTCGTAGTCTTCTACGAAATCTCCGACGAGCATTAAAATTTTTCGACCGGCCATAACACCTTTCCTAATCTGTGCGACGAGTTTGTTAAACTGTCAATTCAAGTCTTGGCTCTAGTATGGCACGGTGTTGCGATTTGCTGACAGTCCGTGTGGTTGGTGGCGTGGGATACTATGCGCGATCGAATATCTGAGCTAACATCGATGGCGATCGCGTTACAGAAAAGGGAGCAACCATGAAGCTCACTGCTCGAAATACACTCAAAGGTAAAGTGACTCAGGTTGTTCCTGGGACGGTGAACTCGGAAGTCACTTTAGAAATTGCGCCGGGTATCGAAATCGTCGGTATTGTCTCGAAAGCCTCGGCGGAACGATTGGCGTTAGCGGAGGGAAAAGAGGCTTACGCTGTGGTTAAAGCCAGTAATGTCATGTTTGCCGTTGAATGATTTTTTATTTTCCAAATTCTCTCCAAATTCGTTGTAAATTTTCTGTTTGGACTTAATTTTAAGAGATTCTGCACGAGTCAGACCCCCGGTATCTTCGACATACCGGGGGTCTTTTTGGAGTTTCTGAAAAAAATGTATCGATCTTGACGGATGCCACGTCTGAAATGATAAGTTCGATACAGCCTTAAAATTTGGTTCGTAGAACTCTTAATTTTTAGGTTATTTTAAGAAACAAGCCTGTTTTATTTTTATATTTATAAAAAATGTAACGCTTGGCGTTGCAGAATGTAAAGAAGTGAGACGACGGCCGCGAGGGGCGATCGAGGTGCGGGAGACTCCGAAAAATTACCTAGTTTCCGAAAGCCTTTCAAAATAGGCATTTCCAGGGTTCTGTAAAATGAGTTTGAGTACATCGATTGTTATAAGTGTTTGTACGTAAGTACTCAAACGGATAATTTTTGTGAGGCTTGAATATACAAGGGTTTCGGGACTTTTAACTGTCGCTACATCCCTCCCGAACCCTCCCGTTAAAATCCCGCACCCCACCCCCCAAAAAAATATTTAACCGAATTCAAATACCCATTGCACGGTGGTTTCAGATATCGAGTAATGGCGTAATTAAATTAATCTACTCGCCTTTGGGTCGAGTTCGCCACGAACTTGATATAAAAAACTGCAAGATTTTCAATATCGATTTCGATCGAGGACGTAAAAAATCCAGATCGATCGGTCGATCGCCCGTCCTTTGTTCGAGTCGTTTGTCGTTGCAAAATCGAGCCAATAGGAGACCGAATCGTGACTGTCAGCACCTCACCTTCTCAGCGATCGCAAACGAACACCCATCGAGTCACCCTGCGGGTGGCTGTAGCGACCCGAGGCGATGGGTTAGTGAACCAACATTTCGGACACGCCAGCAGCTTTCAAGTCTACGACGTGACCGAGAGCGAAGCCCTCTGGGTCGAAGAACGCGCCGTCACGCCCTACTGTCACGGCCCCGACAACGGCCCGGGAAACCTCGATTTGATTTTGCAAACCCTGCAAGACTGCACGGCCATTTTCGTGTCCCGCATCGGTCACGGCCCCGACGATCGCCTTCGCAAAGCAGGTATCGAACCCATCTGTGTTTACGACGCGATCGAAACCGCCTTGTTCGACTTTTTCGACAGTCACCAATCGTGATGAGGTGATGAGGTGATGAGGTGATGAGGAGATGAGGTGATGAGAAAAGTCCACATCATCCGGTCATCCCACCATCACCTCACCACGGATTGCTGTTAGCGGTAGAACCCATGACTACACCCGTTTATCTCGATAACAACGCTACAACTTGCGTGGCGGAGGAAGTTCTCGAAGCCATGTGGCCGTATCTGACGAAGCTTTACGGGAACCCGTCGAGTATGCACACTTTTGGCGGCCAGGTGGCGAAAGTCGTCAAACAGTCGCGAGAAAACGTCGCCAATCTCATCGGTGCAGACCCCAGCGAAATCGTCTTTACCAGTTGCGGAAGCGAGGGAGACAACGCCGCGATTCGGGCTGCGATCGCCGCCAATCCGGAAAAACGCCATCTCGTCACCACGCAAGTGGAACATCCAGCGGTGTTGAACCTGTGCAGAACCCTGGAAAAACAGGGTTATTCTGTCACCTATCTTTCCGTGGACGAAAAAGGCTGTCTCAACCTCGACGAGTTGCGGTTGGCGTTGCGGGAAGATACGGCGTTGGTGTCGGTGATGGCGGCGAATAACGAAACTGGCGTTGTCTTTCCCATCGATCGCATCGCCAATATCGTCAAAGAACGAGGGATTTTGTTTCACGTCGATGCTGTGCAGGCGGTGGGGAAACTTCCGTTAAACCTGCGAGACAGTGCGATCGATTTCCTGGTATTTTCCGGTCACAAACTCCACGCCCCCAAAGGGATCGGCGCCTTGTACGTCCGTCGCGGAACGCGGTTTCGCCCGCTGATTGTGGGCGGACACCAGGAACGGGGACGCCGAGGGGGAACGGAAAACATTCCAGCGATCGCGGGATTGGGGAAAGCGGCGGAACTGGCGATGCAACATCTCGAAGATGAAAATACGGGGGTGAGATCGTTGCGCGATCGCCTCGAACTCAACCTGTTGCGGGAGATTCCCGACTGTCAGCTTAACGGACATCCCGCGATGCGCCTCCCCAACACCACCAACATCGGATTTAAGTACATCGAAGGCGAGGCGATTTTACTGTTACTCGATCGCTACGGAATTTGCGCCTCGTCCGGTTCAGCTTGCACCTCCGGTTCCCTCGAACCCTCTCACGTGCTGCGGGCGATGGGTTTACCGTACACGCTGCTACATGGTTCGATTCGCTTCAGTCTCTCTCGGTATACCACGGCGGAGGAGATCGATCGGGTTCTCGACGCGATGCCGAAAATCGTGCAACGCCTTCGCGATATCTCGCCCTTTAAAGATGACGCGGCGAATTGGCTGCAACCCGCTGCGGCGGCGAGATGATGAAGAATTGGTAGGGGGTGTGACGCGGCGAGAAAATGTCGGAGTTGACAGCTAAATGAGGTTTTCCCCGTCACGCACCGCCCCCACAAACCAACCGTTTCCAAGTATCAATTATCAATTACCCAAAATGTGGAATTACAGTGACAAAGTTATGGATTTGTTTCTCAACCCACACAACTTGGGCGCGATCGCCCCCGAGGAGTGCAACGAGAACGAAACCCTCGCCGTCGGGGAAGTCGGTAGTATCGTTTGTGGCGATGCGTTGCGACTTCATTTAAAGATCGATCGCCCCACGGAGACGATTACCGACGCTCGATTTCAAACCTTCGGATGTGCTAGTGCGATCGCCTCTTCCTCAGCGTTGACAGATTTAATTAAAGGCATGACAGTCGATGGCGCGGCGAAACTCACCAATCGCGAAATTGCCGAATTTTTAGAAGGGTTGCCCGAGGAAAAAATGCACTGTTCCGTGATGGGACAAGAAGCCCTCGAATCGGCGATCGCCAACTATCGCGGCGTCGAACTCGAACCCCACGAAGACGACGATGGCGCGTTAGTTTGTACCTGTTTCGCCGTGAGCGAAGAACGCATCCGCCGCACGATTTTAGAAAATCATCTCACCGACGCCGAACAGGTGACGAACTATGTCAAAGCTGGCGGTGGCTGTGGTTCTTGTTTGGCGGCGATCGACGATATTTTGGCAGAAGTGAACGAGAGTTATCGCGAAACCACTGTTGCTGTAGAAACGGCGATGGCGAATCAGAAACAACCGCTGACGACGCTGCAAAAAATCGTGAAGATTCAGCAAGTGTTGGAAAACGATGTTCGTCCCGCGTTACAAGCTGACGGTGGAGATTTAGAACTTTACGATATCGATGGCGATTGCGTCAAAGTTATTTTAAAGGGGGCTTGCGATGGTTGTCCCAGTGTTTCGGCGACGCTAAAACTTGCCATTGAAAAACGTCTCCAAGATGCAATTTCGCCGAGTTTAGTCGTTGAAGCGGTGAAATCGACCTTGGCGGCGTCTTCTTAAGTTTTTCGAGTTTTTTTAAAGGTTCCTACCACAGTGTATCCGAGTTGATCCTCTGACACACTGCTCCTCTGGAAATATTTCCAGGGGATTTTTTTGTAGGCTAATACAGTTATGACTTGTAGTGATAAGTTTTAGGTTGAGTTGACGAAGGAAACCCGACAGCAGCCAACCCGGAGTGCGACTCGATTCGGCCGTGCGATCGATCTAGGTCTATCAATGTGGCGGACTGAATCTTTCAAAAGAGTTTTTTGTCTTGAGTTTGTTGTAATTGGGGGCTGTTGGGTTTCGTTACTTAACCCAACATACGGCTACATTTAAAACATCATAAAATTTTGATTTTTGATAAAAAAATGCGATCGACTTTAAAATCTATTTGTTTGTATACGATCGCATAAAATAAAAACAGAAATATTGTTTATTTCCGAAAAAACAAATTCTAAATAAAACTTTAAAATCGGAATAAAACTGTTATAAATAAATTTCCAAAAAGATTGTTTTTGGTGTGCAAATACACAAAGTCAAAATAAAAGGTTTTGTATAACTAAAACTGTACCGAAGAACAACTGCATTGCGTTCGGAAAAGCCGACGAAAAACTCGCCGACCTTCTAACCTTGCAGATCGATCGCCTTCAGTGCCGAAAAACTGCATCACAACGCAGGTTTAAAACCCAACACTTCAAGACGGACATTGAAGTTCGATCGAACTCACAGACGCTTCACCAAACGAACAACGGAGGTCTCATCATGAGGAAGATTGCTGTTTACGGAAAAGGCGGAATCGGCAAATCCACCACCACCCAAAACACCGTGGCTGGACTCGTCGAACTCGGTCGCAAAGTGATGATTGTGGGTTGCGACCCGAAAGCCGACTCCACGCGCCTGTTACTGGGTGGCTTGCACCAAAAGAGCGTTCTCGACACCCTGCGTGAAGAAGGCGAAGACATCGAACTCGAAGACATTCGCAAAGAAGGCTACGGCAACACCCTATGCGTCGAATCCGGCGGTCCCGAACCCGGCGTTGGCTGTGCCGGACGAGGCATCATCACCTCCATCAGCATGCTCGAACAACTCGGCGCCTACGAAGAAGACGAGCAGCTCGATTACGCCTTTTACGACGTACTCGGAGACGTGGTTTGCGGTGGGTTTGCCATGCCGATTCGCGAAGGCAAAGCCCAGGAAATCTACATCGTCACCTCGGGCGAAATGATGGCGATGTACGCCGCCAACAACATCTGTCGGGGGATTAAAAAATACGCCGACACCGGCGGCGTGCGTCTCGGCGGTTTGATTTGCAACTCCCGCAAAGTCGATCGAGAAGCGGACTTAATTACCGCTCTCGCCGAAGCCCTGGGAACGCAAATGATCTACTTCATGCCCCGCGACAACATGGTGCAACGGGCAGAACTCAACCGCCAGACGGTCATCGAATTCGCTCCCGAGTGCGAACAAGCCCAACACTACCGCAACCTCGCCAAAGCGATCGATGCCAACACCAACCACGTCGTCCCCACGCCGATGAGTAACGACGATCTCGAAAAACTGTTGGTCAAATTCGGCTTGTACGGATGATGTTTTAGAGAGGGAGCTTCCGGAGAGGGGGAGAGGAGGAGATGAGCGTTTTCCCTCATCCCATCATCTCCTCATCCCATCACCCCATCATCTCCTCATCCCGATCGCACCCTCATCCCAGAGTTGTCAACTGTCGAAATTAGGAGATCGAAACCTAATGAATGTCATGATTCGGGCGATCGTGCGCCCTGAAAAAACCACCGATGTGTTGCAAGCCTTACTCGAAGCGGGATATCCCGCCGTCACCAAAATCGACGTATTCGGACGAGGCAAACAACGGGGCTTGAAAATCGGCAACGTTCAATACGACGAACTGCCCAAAGAACTGTTAATCATCGTCGTTCCCGAAACCGATAAAGACCTAGTGGTGCGCGTCGTTCTCGAAAGCGCCCGCACTGGCACCGAAGGCGCTTACGGCGACGGCAAAATCTTCGTCAGTCCCGTCGAAGACGTTTACACCATCAGCACCGGGGTCAAAGAAGCCACCGATACCCCCGCTGCCAAAACCCTCACTACGGTTTGAGCCGTTCTGTCACTCAACCGGAGGAATGCAACCGTGAAAGAAGTTATGGCGGTTATCCGAGCCAACAAAATCGGAGATACCAAACAAGCTCTCGTCAATGAAGGGTTTCCCGCCTTCAACGCCGTTAAAGTTCTCGGACGGGGACGCCAGGCCATCGAAGCCGAAGTCATCGACGCCCTGAACCAACATCCCGACGATGCCAACGAAGTGTTACCCCTGTTGGCACGCTGCCCCCGTCTGATTCCCAAACGCCTCGTGAGCGTGGTGGTTCCCGACGAACAAGTGCGTCAAGTCGTCAACACCATCACCCGCGTCAACCAAACCGGAAACCCCGGTGACGGCAAAATCTTCGTCGTTCCCGTCACCGACAGCATCCGCATCCGTACCGCCGAAAGCGGCAACGTTGCTGTCGATGAAATGACCGGCGTGTTGTAACACTCGGTCAAATCGAGCGACCCAATCGAGAAACGCGAAAGTGGGCGCGGCGATCGCGCCCCTATCCTCCCACGCATCATAGGAGAGAGGTCATGCCAGACAACGGAAAACTCGCCCCAACCAACGAACTCGAACGTCAAGCCGCCCAGGCCAACCGAGACGTAATGCAAGCGGAATCCCCCGTCTCCCGCGACACCACCACCACCACCGTCGAAGAAATCGTTACCGCCTATCCGAAGAAAGTCGCCAAAAAGCGCGGCAAACACATCGTCGTTCGTGACCCTTCCATCCCCGACCAAGAAATTCAAGCCAACGCCCGCACCACACCGGGCATTATCACCCAACGGGGTTGCAGCTTTGCCGGATGTAAAGGGGTGGTGGTCGGTCCCTTCGGCGACTGCGTTCACATCGTCCACGGCCCCGTTGGCTGTTCTTACTACTCTTGGCTAACGCGGCGCAACCAGTTCAAACCCCGCGAAGAGGGTCAAAACTTTCTGCATTACTGCTTCACCACCGACATGGACGAACACGACCTCGTCTTCGGCGGCGTTAAAAAACTCAAACAAGCGGTTCAGGAAGCCTACGACATCTTTCATCCCAAATCCATCACCGTCCACGCCACCTGTCCCGTCGGCTTAATCGGCGACGACATCCAAGGGGCAGCCAAGGAAATGACGGCCAAACTGGGGATTGAGGTGATCGCCTTCAACTGCGAAGGATACAAAGGCGTCAGTCAATCCGCCGGACACCACATCGCCAACAACGGGTTCTTCAAACAGTGGATTGGCAAAGATACGGAAACCGAAGAAATCCCCGGTTACACCGTCAACCTCCTCGGGGAGTACAACATCGGCGGCGACGCTTGGGAAATCGAGCGGGTTCTGAACAAATGCGGCATCAACGTCGTGGCCAGCTTCAGCGGTGATGGGTCTTACGACGAAGCGACGCAAGCGCATTTGGCGAAAGTGAACTTGGTTATGTGCCACCGTTCCATCAACTATATGGCGACGATGATGGAAACGAAGTTCGGCACGCCTTGGATGAAGGTGAATTTCATCGGCGTTCACGCTTTTGCGAAGAGTTTGCGGAAAATTGCTCGCTTCTTCGACGATGCTGCCCTCACGGAACGGGTCGAACAAGTCATTGCGGAAGAAGTGGGGTTGGCTGAGGCGCAACTGGCGGAGTATCGCAAACGCCTTAACGGAAAAACAGTCTTCCTGTTCGTGGGGGGGTCTCGCGCCCACCACTATCAAGAACTGTTTGCTGATTTGGGCATGAAAACCATCGTTGCGGGTTACGAATTCGCCCACCGGGACGATTATGAAGGACGGCAAGCGTTACCGCGCATTAAGGTGGACGCTGACAGTCGCAACATTGAAGAGTTGGAAGTCAAACCCGATCCCGATCGCTTTAAATTGGCGTTGTCCGAAGAGGTTCTCACTCAGTTACGCCAGGAGAAAGTCCTCAGCGAGTACGAGGGAATGATGCCCGATATGGGCGAAGGCACGTTGTTGGTGGATAATATCTCCCACCACGAACTCGACTTGTTGATTCAGCGGTTCAAACCGGACTTAATCGGGTCTGGGATTAAGGACAAATACGTTATTGAGAAATTCGGCGTTCCGTCCAAGCAACTGCACAACTACGATTACGGCGGTCCGTTTGCTGGGTTCCAAGGTGCAGTCAACTTCGCTAAAGACATCGATTTGCGCGTCAACGGCCCGGCGTGGAAATACATCGAAGCGCCGTGGTAAGGCGGTGGGGAGATGAGGAGATGATGAGGTGAGGAGGTGAGGAGATTTCTAATCATCCCATCATCCGGTCATCCCATCATCCGGTTACTGGCTACCAGGTAATAACCATCGATCGACGTTTTTTGAGAGTTTGACGAGTTTTCCAATGATGCGATCGTAGGTGCGATATAGTTCTCGTCCCAGTTCGACATCTAAGTATTGGCACTTCACGGCAAACTCTATCCAAATCTGAGTTTCTGCGGCTTCGGCTTCACAATCGCTCAACTTGGCAATAAATGCAGCCCGGTATCGACGCTTCCGCCAAGCTTCTGCCAGATTTGCACAGATCGATCGAGAGGCGCGACGAATTTGGTCAGTCAACGCGAACCGTTCTTCAATGGGAAAGCGTTTTGAAAGCTCAAAAATCTTCATTGCTGCCTCAAACGCTATCTGGTAAACCTCTAACTCTCGATGACTGCGAATTAAACCGTTCTGGTTCATCTCATCACCTCATCATCCCATCACCTCACCATCCCATCATCCCATCATCCCATCATCCCATCATCCCATCACTTCACAGAAGAGAGAGGAAAGTCATCATGCTAGAAGCTACACCGAAACAAGTTGTCGATCGCGAAGCGTTACGCATCAATCCGGCGAAAACTTGCCAACCCATCGGCGCCATGTACGCTGCACTTGGGATTCACGGTTGTCTCCCCCATTCTCACGGTTCTCAAGGTTGCTGTTCCTATCACCGTTCCCACCTGACACGCCACTATCGCGAACCGATTATGGCGGCGACGAGTTCCTTTACGGAAGGAACGGCGGTATTCGGTGGCGGCGCCAACTTGCGCCAAGCCTTCAAAACGATGTACAGCTTGTACGATCCGCCTGTCATCGCCATCAACACCACTTGTCTGTCGGAAACCATCGGCGACGACATCCCCACGCTGATTCGGGAGTCTCGCGACAGCGGGATTATCCCTGAAGGGAAAGTGGTCATCCACGCCAACACTCCCAGTTATGTGGGAACGCACATTACGGGGTGGTCGAACATGACGCGGGCGATCGTGTCTTATCTGTCGGAGAAAAGCGAGACGCCGAAACCTCAAATTAACGTCATTCCCGGTTATGTGGAACCGTCGGACATCCGCCACATCAAACGGTTGTTGAAGGAAATCGGTGTCGAGTCGGTGGTGTTCCCCGATACCTCCGATGTGGTGGATACGCCGCAAACGGGTAAGTTCGAGATGTATCCGAAAGGTGGAACTCCCGTCGATGCGTTGAAGACTACGGGAGACAGCCTCGCGACGTTGGCGTTAGGTGTCGAAGCCAGTAAAGCGGCGGCGATCGAACTCGATCGCAAGTGTCAGGTTCCCTATCACCTGCTGGATTTACCGATTGGGGTTGCAGCCACCGATCGCTTCGTGCAAGCGGTTATCGAAACCACTGGCGTGGAACCGCCGGAATCGTTGCGGGACGATCGCGGTCGCTTGGTGGACATCATGACTGATATGCAGCAGTACCTCTATGGTAAACGAGTTGCGCTGTCGGGCGATCCGGATCAAATGGTGCCGCTGGCAGAATTCTTGGTCAGTTGCGGTGCGAAACCCGTCTACGTCATCACTGGAACCACGTCGAAATACTTCCGCGAACGTTGCAAAGCCATCCTCGCCGATTGGGTTCCCGAAGCCGTGGTGAAAGACAACGCAGATATGTTTTATCTGCACCAGTTGATTAAAGACGAACCTGTGGACTTGTTGATTACCAACGTTTACGGCAAGTATATAGCCCGGTCGGAAGATATTCCCTTCGTGCGGTTTGGCTGGCCGATTCTCGATCGCGTCGGACACAGCTATTTCCCCACGGTTGGCTATCGCGGCGGAATGCACCTGCTGTGCAACATCATCAACACGCTTCTCGAACGCAAAGATCGCGACGACCCCGATGAGGTGTTCGAGTTAGTCCTCTAGTCTGCGATGGGGAGGTGAGGAGATGGGACGGTGAGGAGATGGGGAGGTGAGGAGAGAATTTTCCTTCATCTCATCATCCCATCATCCCATCATCTCATCATCCCATCATCCCATCATCCCATCATCTTCAACAACAAGGGAGGTCAACATGGGTAAACTCCACAAACCCAACCATCACATTTTTGTTTGCGCTTCGTTTCGCGCCAAAGGGGAAGCCCAGGGCGTGTGTAGTAAGAAAAGTTCGATGTCGTTGATTCAGTATCTCGAAAACGAGTTGGTCGATCGCGGAATGGACGATGTTTTGGTGTCGTCTACGGGATGCTTGAAACTGTGCGATCGCGGTCCAGTAATGATGGTTTATCCCGACAATTACTGGTACGGCGAAGTTGACGAAGATGCGATCGATGAAATCCTCGACGCTCTCGAAGAAAACGAAGCCGCAGAAGAGTATTTGTTTGCGTGAGTTTGTTTGCGTGAAATATCGGTACGTGACGCGGTAATGCAACATTGACCGGATTTCGACAACATTTTTCGGCCGCGTCACGCACCCGACGATTTTCCGAATTTTCTAACCTAAAGTTCCATGAATTCTGCCATTTTTGAAGAACGTGCTAACCAGATTCACCGAAAGGGTAAAACCCCTTTTCAACTGGTTTGTAACAAAGACAGTCTCGCGGGAGCCGTCAGCCAACGCGCCTGCGTCTTTTGCGGTTCTCGCGTGGTTCTCTATCCCATCGCCGACGCGGTTCACCTGGTTCACGGCCCCATTGGTTGCGCGGCGTACACTTGGGATATTCGCGGGGCGCTCTCCTCTGGACCGGAACTGCATCGCCTCAGTTTCTCGACGGATTTACAGGAACGAGATGTTATTTTTGGCGGCGAACCGAAGCTGTACAAAGCGTTAGTTGAACTCATCGATCGCCACCATCCCAACGGTGCTTTTGTCTATTCAACTTGCATCGTCGGAATTATCGGAGACGACCTCGACAGCATTTGTAAGCGGGTCAGCCAAGAAAAAGGCATTCCCGTCATTCCGGTTAAGTCGGAAGGCTTTAAAGGCAACAAACGCGCCGGATACAACGCTGCTTGTAAAGCCATGTTCGAGCTGGTGGGAACGGGCGATACGACGGGGATTTCTCCCCACAGCATCAACATTTTGGGTGACTTCAACCTCGCGGGAGAAATTTGGATTATCCGCGAATATTTCGAGAAAATGGGCGTGGAAGTGGTCGCCAACATTACCGGAGACGGACGCATTAAAGACATCGCCCGATGTCATGGGGCTGCTCTCAACGTGGTTCAATGTTCTGGCGCAACTTTGGATTTAGCCAAGATGATGAAAGAGGAATATGGAACGCCGTTTTTACGGGTTTCTTATTTCGGCGTTGAGGATATGGCAAAAGCCTTGTACGATGTCGCCAAAGTCTTTCAAGACGACCCCAAAATTCTCGATCGCGCCAAACAACTCGTCCGCGACGAACTCTCGGAATTATATCCCAAACTGCAACAATACCGCCAAGATTTACAGGGTAAAAAAGCAGCGATTTACGTCGGCGGCGCGTTTAAAGCCTTTTCTCTCGTCAAAGCCTTCCGTTTGTTAGGAATGGACGTGGTAATGGTGGGGTCTCAAACTGGAACCAGTGAAGATTATAAAGAACTTCACGAAATTACCGATCCGGGGACGATTATTGTAGACGATTCTAATCCCCTGGAACTGTCAGCTTTTCTCAAGGAAAAAGACGTTGACATTTTCGTTGGCGGCGTTAAAGAACGTCCCATCGCCTACAAACTCGGACTCGGTTTTTGCGACCACAATCACGAACGGAAAGAAGCTCTAGAAGGCTTTGTGGGAATGTTTAACTTCGCTAAAGAAGTTCATTCAACGGTGATGTCTCCTGTGTGGCGTTTCGTGCCGAGGAAAACTCAAAAAACGCCGTAAAACGCTTGATTTTACAGAATGCAAACGCCCCATTTGACGCACTCAAAGCGAGATTTGTCATGGTTAAAAAACTCCTCGAAAAAGGAAGAGATGAAGCTTACGTCTCCACCACAAACGCCTGTAAACT
>NZ_JBNGCO010000046.1:0-34629 GCF_049974805.1 Baaleninema sp. | reverse complement strand
TCGCCAAACACATCTCTGATTGTGCGTGGGGAGAGTTCGTCAACCAACTGGACTATAAATGTCAGTGGTACGGACGAACGCTCGTCAAGGTAGATCGATGGTTCCCGAATCCCCCCTAACCCCCCTTATTAAGGGGGGAACTAAAGGGGGGATGTTGCGGACACAAAGCCGATTCGATGGCGTTGGATGTCAGAGAGTGGACTTGTCCGAAATGTGGGACGGTTCACGACCGGGACATCAACGCCGCACAGAATCTTTTGGCGGTGGGACACACCGTTACAGCCTGTGAAGCGAGTGTAAGTCTTGAAGGACATTGTTCCCAAGAGCAACTGCGAAAAACCCGTAAGGGAAGGAAGCAGGAACCTAAATCGCGAGGTTTGGGAATCACCGTCCTTCCAGGGCGGTGAGGATGTCAATGCAACGAATTTTCATATTTTCAAGAGTCAAACCTCGCTACTCTAGAAGTAGAAAGAAAAAGACGGAGATCGCAATGACTGCGTTTATGGGTTCGGGACACCAACGTCCCTCATGGCAAACCGTTCTTTCCGTCGTACTCGCTCTGTGGTTCGGCGGCAGCCTCGTCCTCGATTTAGTGGTCATGCCGAGTTTGTACGCCACGGGCATGATGACAGAACCCGGATTCGCCTCCGTGGGATATCTGACTTTCGAGCGGTTCAATCATCTAGAATTATTATTTGCTGGATTGGCCTTAACCAGCGTATTGGTGTTAAACCAAACGCGACATTTTTTCGGCACTCAAACGCGCAAAGCAATTATCCTTTCGATTTTGTTGTTAGGCGTTGCCCTAACTTATACCTATTTCTTTACGCCGCAGATGGGTGCTTTAGGAGTCCAACTCAACCTGCTCGAACCCGCTGAGGACGTTCCCACCGCAATGGCATCGATGCACCAAGGGTACTGGATTTTAGAACTGCTCAAACTGGCCTCGGTGTGGATTTTAATGCGGCTTTGCTGTCGTCAAAATACCGCCGCGAGCAGTTAAGACGGAATTCAGGTCTCAAATCACCGTTTCAGCCCCGTTTCAGATAGTCCCCGTAGTCGCGTATGTCAACGGCTGCGGGGTTTTAGCATGGCGGCGATCGAATCTCGGCTTTGGAAAAACCGGACGAATTTTGCTACAATAGTAAGTTCGCAAAAAAGTCTGGGGAAGAGGGAATCTATGGCCATCATTGCGTTACGAGGTTGGTATATCGAAAAATACGAACCGATCGAAGACCTGAGAAAACGCCCCCACGACATCCGTTTGAGTAAAAACAGCCTCCTCAAATCGGGATTGCGGGCGGACTTCCTGGAAGAAAGCGCCGAAATCGAGCGAACCGATTGGTTCAACCGCTATTTAGCCGGAGAACGGGTAGAATTTTACATCGAAGGAAGTGGAGGATACGCCATTTCCAACATCGACCTGAGCAGTCACGAAATCTATTTCACCAAACAAGACGTATTAGCCCATCTCGAGCCGAAAATCTTCCTCTCCCGTCAAACCAGCTATCCCGACGCCAACGAGAGCTTACAAGAACAGCTCGAAACCTTCATCACAGAATACAACCGCAAATCGCGAATTCCCCTGACCCTGGAACTGTCCCAACGTCCCCTCGAAGGTACGATGCGGCTGAGCGCCCATCAAATGCGACAAATCCGTAAAAGCCTGCTCGTCATCGCCGATACCACACCCTTAGCCGAAACTGGGGGCGACGAGTCGCAGTTATTACCGAGTCCCAACGTCTGCGTCGAACTGGGCTACGCCTTACAGAGCAAACCCGTCGAACATATTCTGCTGACTCGCCAGAACCGGCCCGAACTGTCCGGTCAATATCCCTTCGACGTTCCCACGTACCAACAGCTCGATTTCAACAACGCCGCAGAACTCGAACGAACCCTACCAACCGTTATCGAAGCGATGTTACAGCGATTCCGTTTGGTATCCTAGTTTGAGATGCGATCGCATACCGTTGCCAAGGCGTCATCGATCGCGTCTCGGCATCCAAACGCCACTGAAATGCCATTATTACCCGCCAAACCCATGCCGAAACCTAGCGAATACGCCGTTCATCTATTTTTCAGCGGCGGACAACGAGAAGAAGTCCGGTTTCCCACCATCGAAGACTTTCAAAAATGGTACGGTAGCGAGCTGAAACCGAAAGCTCAATCGGAGGATTTCATCAACATTCCCATCAAAAACATTCAAGGCGAGTATATGGTGGCTCGCCCCTCGAGCATCGTGGCCATCCGTCTCGAACCCGTCTACGTCTCCAGTGTCGATCGCTTTTAACCCCCAATCGCTCGCCGGAAAAAACGGGTGCATCTCAAAGAAAGCCGAAACATCCACTCCGACGAAACCCGGTATCTGGAAAATTCTCAGTTTCAGGTATCCCATCTCTTAGACATAGCAGGTTTCTGACGATTTTCATTTTTGAGATACACCCGAAAAAAACACCCCGCCAGCAAACGATTAAAAATTTCAATCAATTGAAATTCGATCGTTCCAAACCCTGAAATCGCGTCTTTTTCCTCGTTTTCGATCCCTCTCTCCCCCCAGAGCGAGGCAGCCGATCGATCGACTTATGTTATCCTGTTTTGACTTGTCTTCGACGGGTCAGACAATCTGTATTTGTACCGATTTTTCAAAAAACAGTCTACGCTAAAAAACAAAGGTGACGGTCGCCTGCGGCAGGTCGCCCCGTTCGATGTCGTATCGAACGGATGGTAGCTGACGTTTCAGCCTTATGGACGCATCCTTTGAGATTACGCTTCTAATTGTCCTGACCGTAACAGCCGGAATCGGGTCGCAAGTCCTCGCCGAATACTTCAAAGTTCCCGGCATCGTCTTTCTGCTCGTGTTCGGCATTCTCCTCGGTCCGAGCGGTTTGCACTGGGTCAACCCCACCCTGTTGGGAAACGGACTCGAAGTCATCGTCTCCCTGTCGGTGGCCTTGATTCTCTTTGAAGGGGGCTTGAGCCTAGAGTTACGGGATTTAGGGCGCGTGTCGGGGAGTTTGCGAAACCTCGTCAGCTTCGGCACGCTCATCGCCTTTATCGGTGGGGGTATGGCCGCCCACGGCTTAGCGGAATTTCCCTGGCCCATCGCCTTTCTCTACGCCGCCTTGGTGGTCGTCACCGGCCCCACCGTGGTGACGCCACTCCTCAAACAAGTTCGGGTCGATCGACAAGTGGCCACCCTCCTCGAAGGGGAAGGCGTCCTCATCGACCCCGTAGGCGCCATCCTGGCCGTCTTAGTCTTAGACGTCGTTCTCAACGGCGACGCCGACCCCGTGGGCGTCCTCAGCGGCTTGTTGCTGCGTTTGGGCATCGGCGTCGGACTCGGTGCTGGGGGCGGTTGGCTTCTCAGCGAGTTCATTACCCGCGCCAACTTCCTCTCCGAAGAACTCAAAAACCTCATCGTCCTGGCTGGCGTATGGTTTCTCTTCGTCCTGTCTCAGTTCGTCGTCAGCGAGTCCGGCTTGATGGCCACCGTCGTGGCCGGAATGGTCATGAGAGCGTCCTCCTTGCCCGAAGAACGGCTGTTACGGCGCTTTAAAAGTCAACTGACGGTTTTAGCGGTGTCGGTGTTGTTCGTCCTCCTGGCCGCCGACCTGTCTATCCCCAGTTTGTTCGCCCTGGGATGGGGCAGCTTGGGAACCGTGGCCGTGTTGATGTTCGTGGTGCGTCCCCTCAACGTCTGGATTTGCACCGGAAACAGCAACATGGATTGGCGTCAGAAACTCTTTGTAAGCTGGATTGCGCCGAAAGGGATCGTCTCGGCGTCCGTGGCCTCTCTGTTTTCGATCCTGTTGACCGATCGCGGCATCAACGGGGGGGACGCCATTAAAGCCCTGGTGTTCTTAACCATTATCATCACGGTGCTGTTGCAGGGATTGACGGCGAAATGGGTGGTGCGCTGGCTGGGTCTCGAATCCACGACGGCGACGGGTTTGTTAATCGTGGGATCGAACCCCCTCAGCCGTCTCATCGCCCGGTTGTTTCAAGAACGAGGGGAGGCGGTGGCCATCGTGGATACCGACCCGGAAGCCTGTCGGGAAGCCGAACGGGAGGATTTGAAGGTCTTTCTCAGCAGTGCCTTGGATACGGAAGTGTTGGAAGAAGCCGGGTTGGAGTCGATGGGAACTTTCCTGACGATGACCAGTAACGGGGAAGTCAATACGGTTCTGGCACAGCGGGCGATGGAAGAGTTCGAGCCGCCTCGGACTTTAGCCTTGTTACCTCGGGATAAGTCCAGTTCCCCGACGAACAAGGTGAAAATCAAACAGGCCATGATGCCCGAGTTTCCGCTGAAGATGTGGAACAAGTACCTCAGTGAAGGGGAAGTGAAACTGGGGGAAACGGTGTTGGAAGAACCGGGGGTGGCGTTCCAGAAAGCGCATTTACAGGCGTTGATTCGATCGGGGGAATTGGTGCCGCTGCTGCGGGAGCGCGATCGCCAGTTACAGGTGCTTTCCACTTCTGATAGTTGGGAAACCGGCGATCGCATTATCTATTTGCTGCACGCCCCGAAACCGAAACTGCTCAAACGTCTCTCGGGGGCCAACAGTTCTCATCTGAAGGTGGAAAAACTGCCGGAAGTCGAAGAAGTGGCAGTGCCGACGACAGTGCGCGATCGAGCGGAAGTGGCTGAAGACGGCGAAGCTAAGGCGACCCCCCGTCCGGGGAACTCCCCCAGTTCCAATTCCCAACCCGCCAGTTCTCAACCTCCAAACGCCGAAACCCCAAAGTCTGAAAAAGTGGTCGATCTCGGTGCGATCGACCACTCCTCGCCAGAGGTGGGTTTGAACCGTCGCGAAACCTAACGTTAAAATCGACAGGTTGAGACCGAGAACCCGATCATGACCCCTGTTTCCGATCGTCCCCCTGCGGTAGATGTCACCCCCGCCATCTACGATCGCATGATGGAAAAAGTTCCAGAGGACTGGAAAGATCGCTTTCGCGACCCCCTCACCTGGGACGACAGTATGCGAGAAAAGGTGGCGTCGGTGTTGTTACCCTGCGCCGTAGAAGAAGCGATCGCACAATCGAAACAACGGGGCGATCGCGGTCTGATTCTCTACGACCAAAAAGAGGTCGAAACCATTATTTACTACATCGCCCAAGACCACAGCGATACAGTCTTGTGGATGGCAGACGCCGCCATGAAACAGCAGGTGGCCGACTTCGTTGGCACCTACAACCCGGAAACGGAAGCCGTTATCGTCATCGCCAGTTCCTCAAGCGTTCAAGCGATGTGGGTTCGGGAAGACGGTACCATTCAAACCGACGGCGCCAAAGCCGCTAACTCCCTCCCCGTCTCTCTCCCCGAAGGCGTTACCGTCTCCACAGAAGAAACCGAAGGCGTCTACTCCTATCGCTTTTCTCACGTCCAACTGGGGGATTTGGGGCGAATTCGCCTGGTTCCCAACGCCGAAGCCGGACTCTCGTTTAAAACCGAAACCACCTCGGGAGATACCGAAGCGGAAACCCAAGAAAAACAAGAGTTGTTCGCACCGCTGGCTCGTACTATCGTCGAACGCTTAGAAGCGGCGCTCGAACAGAAGTAACCCATGAAAGTCGTTGTGATTGGAAGCGGGTTCGGAGGACTCTCGGCCGCCATTCGCCTACAAGCGGCCGGGTGTTCGGTGACGGTGGTGGACAAACGCAGCCAGCCGGGGGGTCGAGCGGTGGTGTACGAACAGGACGGGTTTACCTTCGACGCTGGCCCCACCATCGTGACGGTTCCCCAGTTAATTCGAGAACTGTTCGAGGTGGCGGGGAAAAACATTGAGGATTACGTGAAGTTAGTGCGCCTCGACCCGTTTTATAATGTCCGCTTTCCCGACGGTTCGGTGTTTCGCTACAACAGCGATCGCGAGGCGCTTCTGGCACAAATCCGCCAGTTCAACCCCAGCGATGAAAAGGGCTATCTTCGCTTTAGCAACGATGCTTCTGCGATTTTCGAGGCGGGATTGCCCTTGATGGAACGGCCGTTTCTCAGTTTTTTCGATATGTTGCGCGTCGCCCCGGATATGGTGCGCCTGCAAACCTATCGATCGGTCACGAGTTTGGTCAACAGTCACCTCAAAGATCGCCGTTTGCGTCAGGCGTTCAGCTTTCACCCGCTGTTGATTGGGGGAAATCCCTTTCAAAGTCCTTCGGTATACGCCATGATTCACCGCCTGGAACAGGAATTCGGCGTCTGGTTTCCAATTGGGGGAACGGGGGCGTTAGTGCGGGGGTTGGTGACGCTGTTTCGCCAGTTACATGGGACGTTACGGCAAAAATCTCCGGTCGAGGCGATTACCATCGACCCCGAGACGGGACGAGCTACGGGAGTACGCTTGACGGATGGGGAAGTGTTGGCGGCGGACGCGGTGGTGAGTAATGCTGATGTGGCTCATACTTATTTACATTTGGTGCCGCCAAGGTTTCGCCGTCCCCAGTTGCGTCGCCGACGGTATTCGATGTCTCTGTTCGTGTTGTATTTTGGGACGGACAAGCAATATCCGGAGATGGCGCATCACGAGATTTTGATGGGAAAGCGGTATCGGGCGTTGATGGAAGATATTTTCCAAAATCACCATTTAGCGGAGGATTTCGCGCTATATTTGCACCATCCTACTGCCACCGATCCCAGTTTGGCGCCGCCGGGATGCGATAGTTGGTACGTGCTATCTCCGGTGCCGAATTTGGAGGCGGATATCGACTGGAAGACGGTGGCGCCGCAGTACCGCGATCGAATTGTGGAATTTCTCGAACGTCACTATCTGCCGGATTTGTCGGAACATATCGTCACGGAACGGTTTATCGATCCCCGTCATTTCCGAACGACGCTCAACAGCCATCTCGGAAGTGCGTTTTCCATCGAACCGACTTTGTTTCAGTCGGCTTGGTTCCGTCCCCACAACCGCAGTGAAACGATTCCGAACCTCTATTTAGTTGGGGCGGGAACTCATCCCGGCGCGGGAATTCCCGGCGTGTTGAATTCGGGAAAAATCGCGGCAGAATTGATAATTGATGAGGAAGAGGGAACAGGGAACAGGGAACAGTGAGCAGCGAGCAGCGAGCAGACTGCTCCTCATCCCATCAACCCATCATCTCCTCAACCCATCATCTCCTCAACCCATCATCTCCTCAACCCGAACGGCCATGCGGCTTGTATCCACTGGATGACTTGACCTCGGGAGGGACATAAGTCTTTTCGCTGGAGGGTGGCGACGTGGAGACGCTGGATTTGAGGGTAGAGTTTGTGGATGGGGGTTTGGCTGAGTTGGGCGGCGGAAATGATGCCGCAGTGGAGCAGTAAGCCGCAATGTTGACAGCCAACGGCGGGAACTCGCGCTAAGTCGGATAAGGCCACCCATTTTCGGACGTAGTGGGTGGAAATGCCCAGTTGGGTGGCGAGGGCTTGGGTGCGATCGCCCCGACTGACGCGATCGAGCAGTTCGAGGGTGGTATGGATGCCGAGAGCGTTTAAGGCTTGACAGTCTTCGGCTCGTAAGCCGGGAAGGCGATCGATCGGCCAGTTTTGGGGCGATCGACCTCGGGTTTTGTCCGGTTGGGAATCTGGAATCTCGGACATCAGTGTTGAATCTAATAACAATGGAAAGGAAAGTTTACGGTTCTGACTGGGTTGGGTTCAAACTCCTGTTTTAGCATATTTGAGTTACGATTTTTAGGTTTTTTTGATAAAATATATTGAGAAATTTTGCAGAGTACAATATAAATATTTCCTCTCAATATTCAATATTAAGTCGTATTTTTTTGAGTTTTTAAACTGGGAATTTCACTATAAATTTCATAAAAAAATACAATTGTAAATGGGCGCATCTTGCTTTTATGAAAACATGAATTTGGGTAGGTTGGTTGTAACGGAGTGGAACCCAACAGCCGCTCAAAAAGCGTCGATCAGTGGGTAGTAATTTTGAACTTACAGTATTTTGAACTTACAGTTTTGAGATGAATCCATCGTAAATTTTATACAAATTTTAAAGGATAAATGTTCAGGAGTTAAGCAGTTTTGACAAGAAACGCGGTTTTTTACTTAAGTTCTAATGTTGTTACGATTCGCTCGCCAGGAATATAGAATCAAAGGCTATTATAAGTTTCATGGACAAAAACGAAGCTGATATTGATTATTAAGATTTTTGCAAAATAATTTTGATGTTTAAAATTGTCTTAATTTTTTGAGGAGTCCCTGAAGCGCGATCGCAGATTTTAAAATGGTATAGTGTAGCCAGTCTAGGCAATTCGTAAACTATCCATATCGTAAATTTTTGTAACGACATTTTCGCAACCCCTAATGCGTTTGACACTCAAACTTGAAACAAGTCCATTGAAAGGGAGCGTTAAAATTGTCGAACGTCGGTTCGATTTGCTAAAACCAAACAGCATTCTTTCACAAAGCTGAAAGTGGAGTTCTGTCATCGGAGTTCGAGCCATGCCCGAAAAATATAAAATGCCATCTGCCAGCGCTTCAGCAAGTTCCAAGGCATCGGGAAGCCACAAACCGCCACCGCCGCCTCCTCCGAAACGAGGATCGAGTCCTGCCCATTCAAAAGTTGCCGATCCGAATACCTCGATTAAAAAACTGGTCAAACAGGCGTTCGATCGCAACGCTTCGGACGTTCACATTCGAGTGGGGGAACTGCCACGATTCCGCATTCGAGGCAAAATGGAAGAACTCGATCGCGCGGTGAAGGTAACGCCTGCGATTTTCGAGCAATATCTGGCGGAAATTCTCAACCCCGAACAGCGGAAACAGTTCGCCAAAGAAAAAGAACTGGATACCGCTGTATTTTACCCAGGACTGGTACGGTGTCGGGTGAACTGTTTCGACTCCCTAACTGGGGGGGCGATGGTGTTGCGGTTGATTACCCTCGACGTTCCCACCATCGACAAACTGCACCTTCCGCCAGTTCTCAAAAAAATCGTCGGATATTCTCAAGGATTGGTTCTCGTCACGGGGCCGACGGGTTCGGGGAAATCGACGACGATGGCGGCGATGCTGGACTATATCAACGAAACCGCCAACAAACATATCGTCACCATCGAAGACCCCATCGAGTTCGTTCATTCTTCCAAACAAAGCCTGATCAGCCAGCGAGAAGTGGGGTTGCATACCCTGGAATTCCACCAAGCTTTACGGGCGGTATTGCGGGAAGATCCCGACGTGATTCTCATCGGGGAAATGCGCGATCGCATCACTATCAACACCGCCTTACAAGCCGCCCAAACCGGACACTTGGTGTTGGGAACCCTGCACACCCGCAACGCGATCGATTCCGTCAACCGCCTGCTGAACCTGTACCCCCCCGACGAACAACCCGTGATGCGGGTGCAACTGGTCGAGTCGTTGGTGGCGGTGGTGGCGCAACTGTTGTTACCGACGACCGATCGCAAACGGGTGGCGGTTCACGACATCCTCATCAACACGGCGGCGATGAAAGATTTCTTGATGCGGGGGGAAGAAGACGAAGCCTTCCACCTGATGAAAACCGACACGATGGAAGGAATGCAGATTCTCAACCAAGCCCTGTACAAAGAAATTCTCGACGGCCGCATTACCATCGAGGACGCGCAAAAAGTATCCCCCGACCCCGGCGAACTCGATCGCCTGATGCGGACGGGAGGTTACGATGCGTCGTCGTCGCCTCGGGAGTGGACGATGCCGGAATAGCCAACCGCCAAAACCACGAGATGGAAAACTTCTGGTCTTTAACCTCTTCTAAGATAGGATACGGATTGTCTAATCGCATACGCATACGAGTTTTCGGCGATCGAAGCTCGAGTTCTCAACACCGTTATGTCTAAAGAGAGTGCCGAACAGTTTCTCGAAGATGTCCTGCATCGTCCTGAGATGCGGGACAACTTTACCGAAGTTCAAAACCCGGAAGAATTCCTGAAAGTTGCCCGTCAGTTGGGATACGACTTCTCGACTTCCGAATTAGAAGCGGTTGCCCGCGAACACAGCCAAGGGGTGACGATGCGGCGACATACGGGAATCTGGCCCTGGTTGCGAAGCGTTAAATGGATCGATCGCAGTCGGTGAACCTGCGCCGACGCTGGCTGTCGAACCGGGCGCGATCGCGTGGGGTAGAAGACAGTTTGACGGGCGATCTTTCCGGTCTCGACGGCTTCAGGAGTCCTGCACTAGACTGGAATTAGCCCGATCGGGATGCTGTCGAACCCACAACGCCCATCACCGACAACAGGACCCAAAACAGTACCCAAAATATCGAACGGACAGATTGGGGGTTGCGTTCGAGTCGATCGTTTCTCACCAACGTTACCGTCACTAGCTTATGCTTCGCAATCGCGCTCGCTCTGCCACTGTTGCTGTCTTCACCTTCGCGATCGCTGTGGCGGGCGGTCTCTCGACTGCCGCGATCGCTCAGTTTTCTCCGCCCGATCGCGGGACTCCCATCACCGCTGACGGCGGCGCCGCCCGCTTTTCTCCGCCCGATCGCGGCGCTCCCGACTCTGCCGATGGCGGCGCGACACGACGGGGCGACTGCATTCGCATCACGCCCTTGATGCCCACAGACGAGATGGGCGAATACTACGGTTTGACCGCCGACGGACGCCCTACCCTCTATTGGTACGTTAGCGGTGCCAAGGCGGGACTCGAAACGGCCACCATCGCCTTGGAACGGGACACCCCAGACGGGAGCATCGAAACCGTCAGCGAAACGGTGGTGGACTTGCCGGCCGATTTAGCCGATCGACCTTATGTTTTACAGCGAGCCTGGCCTTCAGAGGCCGAGGATCTCGCCCAGGAGATGCCCTATCGATGGTATCTGGAAGTGCAATGCAACCCGGCTCGACCTGCCGATCCCACCACGAAATATGTCCTCGGCGGTTGGCTGGAACGGGCGGAACCGTCGGCGGAACTCAGCGCCGCCTTAGACAGGGCGGACGATCCCCTAGAGCAAGCGCAACTGTACGGAGAGGCGGGGTTCTGGTTCGACTACATGGAGCGCCTGTTAGCGGCGTCTCCGGCGTGGAATTATTTGCTTCGAGGGTTCCAGGCGATCTCGGAAGAGTCCGAGGCGACGGTGGAGACAGAAGAGGCTAGGGCGGAGGTGGCGTTTCTTGCGGTAGTCCGCGATCGATCGATCGAAGCCTCTCCCGCCACTGAGGCAGAGAGCCAGACTCAAACCCCATGATAAGCAAACGGCTGAAATCTCAGTTTTGGCAGTGGCGAGGGGCTTTAGCCGTCGCCCCCATGGCCGCCCTGGCCATCGGAGCCTTGCGGACAACGGGCGTGTTACAAGGATGGGAACTGGCCGCCCTCGATGTCTTCTTTCGCTTGCGTCCGGAGGAACCCACAGACGAGCGCGTGGTCGTCGTCGGCATTTCCGAACGGGATTTACAACAGTACAGCCACCCCATCAGCGATCGAATTCTGGCGCAACTCCTCGAACGCATCGCCGAGGCCGAACCGCGAGCCATCGGGTTGGACATCTATCGAGATCTGCCCGTTCCCCCCGCCTACGGCGATTTGGTGTCGATGTTTCGCGAACGGCCGCAACTTCTGGCTGCGGAAACCCCCGTGGAACCGGGCTACGAAGATCTCGTCGAAATTTATCGCAACAGTCCCAACCTCCTGGGAATCGCCAAAATTACCGGGGGATTCGAGCGAGTCGACCCGCCTCCGGTTCTGGCAGAACTCGATCGCATCGCCGCCAACGACCTCGCCCGGGACGAAGATGGCAAACTGCGGCGGGCTTTTCTCTATCTGAGCGATCCCGACACCGAAGAAATCGTCTTCAGTATTGGCTTTCACCTGGCCATGCTGTACTTGCAAGCCGAGGGCATCGAACCGGAACTGACCCCGGACGAGCGCCAGTGGGTCAAACTGGACGAAACGGTGTTCGTCCCCCTTGACAGTCATTTCGGCGCTTACGTGGGCATCGACGACGCGGGCTATCAAGTTCTTCTGAACTATCGCGGCGGAGAGCGCAAGTTTAACGCGGTAGACCTGCGACAGGTTCTGGAAGGGGAGGTTTCGCCGGAGATTTTTCGCGACCGCGTGGTTCTCATCGGTTCGACGGCTGAAAGCCTCAAAGACTTTTTCGATACGCCCTTCAGTGCCGAGAGTCAGGGCATCGATAAAATGGCGGGGGTGGAGGTTCACGCCCATATCGTCAGCCAAGTTCTCAGTACCACTCTCGACGGTCGATCGCAAATCCGATCCTGGTCGGAACCGAAAGAGTGGGGGTGGATTCTCATCGCGGCCAGTTTGGGAGCGGGGGTGAGTTGGATTTGGCGCTACAGTAACTCCTTTTGGCGCATCGCCGGCCAAGGTCTCCTCGGCGTAACCTTCCTCCTGGTCGGATACGGAGCATTTTTACAGGGATGGTGGATTCCCGTGGTGCCGCCCCTGTTGGCGCAAGTTCTCGCCTCCATCGGCGTCACCGCTTACGTGGCGCGTTCGGCCGCCGACATCCGAGAGACCTTTAGTCGCTATCTCACGGACGAGGTGGTGGCGACCCTGTTGGAAACCCCGGAGGGCTTGAAAATGGGGGGCGAACGCCGCAAAATTACCATCCTGACCTCGGATTTGCGCGGGTTTACCAGTATTTCCGAACGGTTGCCCCCGGAACAGGTGGTGTCGATCCTTAATATTTATCTCGAGGCCATGGCCGATGCGATTACGGCTTATCAGGGAACCATCGACGAGTTTATGGGGGACGGGATTTTGGTGCTGTTCGGGGCGCCGACGCAACGGGAGGACGACCCGGAACGAGCGATCGCCTGCGCCCTGGCGATGCAGTTGGCCATGGATAAGGTGAATCAGCATATGAGCGATCGAGGCTTGCCCCATTTGGAAATGGGTATTGGGATCAATACTGGAGAGGTGGTAGTGGGGAATATCGGCTCTCTCAAACGCACGAAATACGGCGTCGTCGGCTCTCAGGTGAATTTAACCTATCGCATCGAGTCTTATACTGTCGGCGGTCAGGTGTTGGTGACGGAATCCACGATGCGGGAAACGGGGGATATCGTCGAAACTGACGACGAGGAACAGGTGTCTCCCAAGGGGGTGAAGAAACCGATGACGGTCTATTCTGTGGTGGGGATCGGGGGTAAGTATCAACTCCGGTTGCCCCAGCCAGAGGTGCTGTTGCGCCCCTTGTCTCCGACGGTGGCGGTGCGATACACCCCCTTAGTGGGCAAGCATTTGAGCGATCGAACTTGGCCGGGGCAGTTGGTGCAGTTGTCGCCAAGTCGGGTGCGGGTGCGATCGACTCAAGCCATGGCACCCTTGACGAACTTACGCTTTCAGTTGAGGGTTCCGGGGGAACAGGGCACCATCGAGGGAGAGTTTTACGGCAAGGTCGTTAAAGGCGAGAATTTGTGCGATCGAGAGTTCTGCCTGCGCTTGACTGCCGTTCCCCCGGAAGTCAAGCGGTATTTCGAGACCCTCTACCAAGGCGCTTTGACGCCGACCCCCCCCGAAGCCACGCCGTCCGAAACCTGAGACTTCCTCGGCTTCAAGTTCCCCTCCTCCGGCTCTCCCCCCTTCGTTCCGGCGAGACAAGGCGGCGATGACGCAACAGTTCTTTGTACTTTTTTAACAGAATTTTTTTGAGGCGTCGATCGAACCTGCCATCGCCCCAAATCCCCATTTCATCGACGGTTTATCGATCGGACTAAAAAAACATTTATATTGCTTTAAATAGATTTTTCAATATCCGTAAAACTGAGTAGTCATACGCTGAAGATTGGTGTCATAATACCTCATGAGGATATATCCCTACCGCAATTGCTTGCGATCTTTTCGTTCGAATCGATCGATCGTACCGGAACCTTCGATCGAGAGGGTGTTAGTAAAAACAACACCTCTACAGAATTCAACCGATTCGATTCATGACTGTATTAGACGAGACAATTCAACAAATCGTAACAGTTAGTTGGGTGTGGCTTCGCAAAGCCGAACCGCAGCATATTGCCCACCCTTCCGTTACGCCGTCCGCGCCTTCCAAAAAACGCTTCGATCCCTTATATCCGCTACGTCAGTGGCTCGATAATTTGGAAATGCGATCGCCCGAACAAGCCCATTGGATTTGTCAAACCATTCCCGCCCAATGTCCCTTCGAGCGAGACGTGAAACTCTTCGGAAAAACCCTGTTTCACATCCCACCCCTGTGTAAGCTCAATCCATTGTACGAACAATTTGTCTACCTGCGGTTTCGCGCCCTGTCTTATTTAGCCGAGGACTGCGGAGAAGACATTACGCCTTACATTTAACAACAGGTGTTAACAACAGGTGGCGAAACCCCCCACCTGTTGACTCAGTGGGGGGAGTTTGCAGAAACCCGCTGATGCCCCCCGTTCACGGCGACGCCTCCCACGCCATCACCTCCGACCAATCGCCGATGGTTTGCGGCGTCCACAACCAATTTCGACTGAGGGCGCTCGGTTGAAACTGGCTGGCGTCCTGTTGGAGAACCAGTTGGCGCAGTTGAATCGCCTTGTCCGCGAGATCGTCTCGTTGTTTCGGGGCGATAGTTGTCGAGGCGCGAGAGAGAGACAAGGCCAACCCCGCATAAACATTTAAGGTCAAAGTTTCCGAGGACATCCCCGCCAAAGTCGGTTCGTTAGTCATCTGGCCCCTGTCGATAGTTTGCACGATGTCCAACCAGGTATCGTAGGCGGCGTCCCAATCTTCCTCGGCGTAGTAGACGAAACCGAGAGCGGTGCGATACAGCAAAGAATCGCGATCGCGCCGGACGGCCGCATCCCAGGAACGGCGCACGTCGTCGAGGCTGTAATCCTCGTTCCCCGCTTGCAGGAACTGCCACGCCAGACGACCTTTTAAAAACAGAATCTTCGGATCGTCCAGTTGCGCCGTGGGAACCTGTTCCAGGGCAGCTTGGGCTTGGGCGAGAGCGTTTCGATCGACCGCCAACAGAGCCGCCACCGCTTCCGTTCCCGCTTCCATATTACCTTCGGCGAATTCCGCCATGGCCAAACTGGCCAACTCCGGCGTCGATAAATCCTGCCATCCCTCGGGGGTACTCGGCGGCGAGGGAGCTTGAGGGACGACGACAATCGGCACGTTGCCTCGAGACAAGTCGGAGGTCGTGCGACTGCGATTCCACCAGAAACCGACTCCCACGGCGGCCACCAAGGCGACAGCGACGGCGTAACCGAGTTTCTTTCCCTTGAAGCCTGGGGACGATTCCGAGGACTCGGGCGATCGTTCCCGAGAAGGCGGCGTTCGTTGGGAGGGAGGCGTCACCTCAGAGGCGTCTTGAGTTGGGGATCGATCGATCCCCAACGGCAAAGTTTTCGACGAAAACAGGGAGGGAACCGACGACGACGCCGCTTCGGTGGCATCGGTATCGGGGGGCGGCGGTTCGACTGGGGGCGGTTCTCCCGTCGGCGGCGACTTGGCCAGTTCGCTGAAAATTTCGCTCACCAGTTCGGCGGCTTCGGCGTCGTCCGTCATGTCGCCGTATTCAATTTCCCCAAGTTCTCCTTCGAGACGATCGTCGTCTTCATCCGTGGCGTGCCGCAACAGGGGCGTTTCTAAATCCCTGGCGGGTGAAACGACAGAGGCATCTTCGGCCGGCGTTTCAGCGGGATTTTCCACGTGGGGCGCACTCGTCAAATAGCCGTCAAACTGGGGATGCAGATAGAAAATCGGTAAAGCCCAGTAGAGTTGGTTCGATCCGTAGGCAGAAATCAAGCCCTGTCGCGCCCGACTCACGCTTAAATCGATGGGACAGCCCCGCATCAGGTTGCGGTAAAACAGCCGCGTCAGGGTCAAGGCGACTTCGTCGGGAATGCGTTCGGCCATGGCTAACACCGCCGGAATGCCACGTTTGACCAGGGCGCTGGCCAGGTTGCGCTCTCCGGAAGCCCGCACGTGGGCCCCGCGACAGGAGTTGAACAGCACCATTTGAATGCCGTTGTTGGCCAGGAGTCCGGCTAAGTCGTCGCCGCTGAGGGGTTCGGTGAGTCCGGTGGTGGGATTGACGAGGTAGACGCTACCGCCGGAGGCGCCGGAATTGCTGTGTCCGGCGTAGTGGAGGATTTGATAGTGTCCGTGTTCGAGGGCTTGGGTGAGTTGGCTGCGACTGGGTTGTTCGAGGATTTCGACTTCGGTTTGCAGGGGACTTTGGCCGGTGTCGGAGAGCCGTGTGAGTTCGGTTTGTAAGTCTTGGGCTTCCCGCGTCAGTTGCAGTTTGTCGCGATCGCTCGGTGCAGCGACAGCCATGAGGATTCGCAGGGGTCGATCGGGGGGAAGTTGTGGGGTAATGGCGGCGTTTCCCAGGGCGGGGCGCAGTTCTTTGCCGTTGGTGCCGGGGAGGTAGCGGGAAAACAGGACGTTGGTGCCGGTGGCGAGGGGATAGTCGCCGTCGTGGAGGACTTCCCAGGGCAGGCCGGGGAGGCGAGTGCCTTTGAGTCCCAACCGCAGCCGCAGGGGTTCTTGGCGGTTTTGGGCGATGCCTTGGGCCATCATCCAGCTATCGCGCAAACTCCCTTGAAATAGGGCGTTGTAGAGCTGTTGTCCCAAGGTTACGAGGTCGGGTTGGGTTCGATCGAGGGTTGTCGGGGATTTGCCTTGCAGCAGCCCAGATAGGGGATCGCTCATCAGGTCTCGGGCTTGGGCTATCCAGCCTTCGACCTGCCACAGGGCTTGTTCTTCGGCCAGCGGGACTCCCGGTGCGACGCGCTCGGTTCGCACGAGATATTCGTCTACTCCAACTGGCGTTACGGAAATCTGAAATTCCTGAGTCACGAGCTTCGATCGATCGCAATTAGGGGTCGAGAGAGAAGTCACCTTCTCCCCCTCCGATTCAGAACCGTACCTGAGACTTTCACCTCATACGGCTCCTAGTTTGCTATCCCTTGACATGGGTGCAGTCATCCCGTTCTTTGACTTCCGTCATACCGGGTCTTAATATCTTGACAGTGGCAGTTTCAACCGTAGCTTAACCATGTCGGATTGTCGGTGGTCACGATATTGGTTGTCAGTTCAACCTCAGTGCCTTCCCAAGCCCGCTTCCATCCATAGGTTGTCAATCTATAAAAGGGGGCTGGCGTTGGACGTAGGAATCATCAGGTATTCCAATCATTTTTCGGATTGATTTCCTGATTTTGCTCTGTCCTTCCCTAGCAAAATGTATCGGTTGATACATTACTGGGACATCTCAACAGTTATCAAGGGGTTGTACCGTTGGTAAGTACCATTGGTTGTATCCCTTACTGGACGCACGTTTCAGGTATTTCAACCTTAACTTTCCGCCCAAACGATTCGCACCTGTTATTTTTATTGTAGTCGTGACCTCCGGAGGAAAGCGAATTGGAACTCGGGGAGATCGACCGGTCTGCCATCGGCTGTGACGCTGTTTTTGGGTGAGTTTTTGGCTTTTTATTAATGGTTTGGTTTTAAAATCAATTCAATCAAAAATATAGCAATTCTAGGTTAATTGTAGTAATTAAAATACGTAAAAGCCAAAATCGAACGATCGGTAATTTTATCACGATTCTTTCGTATTTTTATATATGGAAAAACAAATATGAGATTTATGCGTTCGAGACAGTAGCCGAAATCTCAATTCTAAAATTATTCGATCGTTGAGATTACAATGCCATTGAATTTGTGGCAAAAACCTAAAGTTAGAGTTCGGAGCGTCCGGGGATGCAAGAACGCTACAGAACGCTACAGAAGGAATTTTATAAATTCGATCGAGCGCGTTTAATTTTCAGGAAGGACTTAGGCTTGCTCTAGTGAATTTCAAGAATATCGGGTCTGTTAAAGTTAGGGTGATAAACCAAGTTTATGAAATTCTGAAACCGTTGGTGTAGGGGCGCAAATTTGCACCCCTACCCGGCTATTGGTATCGTAGTCGATCGAATTAGACCGCAATTTCAATAAACCCAGGATATCTTGATTGTGTCAAACCCCAAAAAATAGCATTTTATACTACCATTTTATAATCGAAATACCAAAAATTAAGTCTATTAAAAAGCGAACCCAAAAGACCACAGAATAAAAAGCAATAAAATCGCCACAAAACCATCGTTTTAAATCACGCTCGAAACCTAAATTTTATTCTCAGATTTCCGGAATTTTGAAGATACTGGGACTCTCATGCAAAAACAAGCGAGGGTGAAATCTTGTAAGATAAACCCTATTTTACTGTCTGCCAAGGCGATCGAACTTTCGAGATAAATCGCTAAAATTGGGATTTACCTCAGAAGATGGAGTCGAAGCCATCGAAATCGATCTGTAATCGAGGCAGAACAGAAAACTCAGAAACTCAGGGTCGGATTTTATTAATAGGACTTATGCAGAAACGCGGGTTTTCACGAGACTTAGAGAAATCCGATATCTGGAAAATCCTCAGTTTCAGGTATCCCGTCTCTTATAGATACCCGATTTCCGATAATTTGCATTTTTGAGATGTCCCCCTTGAGACTTTCATAACTCTTTCGTTTTTTTACAGCGATCGAGTCGTCAGGGTAGCGTTCGAGCGTTCGGACGCCAACGCTATAGCAAAACTCAAATTGTCATCAGCAAATTTCGCCAGGTCGAGATTTGCCCAAACCCTTCCACATCTAGCGGGCGATCGCATCTCTCCCCGCTGCGTCGTTATCTCCAAGAATTCATCATGGCCAACAACGTATCCATCACCGGTCAGCTTAACGCCACCGATCGCATTTTCGATTCCGGCGACATCGGGGCGGCTTCTGCCGAAACCCGCTTTGACGAATATCTCGTTACCGCAGACCAACCCAGTGCCAGTTTACGACTCAATCTCGCCCCCACCGGCTCTACCGGAGTGGCGATCGTCACCGCGAACCCAGAAAACGGCAACGAAGTCACCGGAAGCTTTGACGGTAGCATTGGCGGCGGAACCGCCACATCTGTTTTCAGTCTCGTCCCCGGTCAAAACGAGTATCGCGTCATCGTCACCACCAACGATCTCGCCCCCAGTATCCCCGTCGATTAAAAACTCAACGCCCAAGTCACCAGTGGTAACGTGACGGTGGCGTCTCTAACGCAGGCGATCGACGAAACCCCCGACAGCGGTAATCCCGTCACCCTCGACGGACAACTCAGCCAAGGGGACTTTCTGGCGTTACCCGCCGTAACTGACTACTCCCTCGCCGACGAGTACCGCGTCGAAGCCCAAGTTCCCGGCGAAACCCTCGAAGCGGTGGTTTCTTCTGCCGTTGGTTTCTCGCCTCGCTTGCAAATTCTCGACGTAACCAACGGCACCATTACCGACGACGTGGCGGGAGTCGGAACCCCTGCCACCGAACCCCTGACGGCGGGCAACGAATATCGCGTGCGCGTCTTTGCCCAAGGCAGACTCGGGGAACAAGACACACGCGATTACGAACTGGTGTTAAACGCCCCCAACGGTGTCGAAGCAGCGGAACTCGAGGCGGGAGAAGGCGGCGGCGTTTCAGTCGTCAACACCCCCACCCAAGCCCCCGATCCTCCAGCATCCGCCCCCGATTTAGCCCAATACGCCCGGTTTAACAAAGGTGAAAAAGGCAGCATCAGCGATTCCAGTAGTGGAAAACCGGTGAATCGGTTCAATCTCATCGGGTTATCCGACGGGAGCGACTCCATCAACCTCGGCAATCCTCCCAGCGTGGGCACGCCGCCAATTTTCACGGATTTGGTTGCCGGGATTACGGGCGGAACTCCCAATTTCGAGGATGCCCGCTGGGTGGTGGCCTTCGACGGCAACGATACCCTCACCGGAACGTCTGATAACAACGTTCCCGTTGTGGGGAACCAAGGAAACGATACCTTCAATCTCGGAGACGGTGCCGATGTGGGCGTCGGCGGTGCGGATTCGGACCGTTTGAACGGCGACGGCGGCGACGATATTCTCAACGGCAACCGAGGCACCGATATCGTTAACGGCAATGGGGGGGCAGATACCCTCAACGGCGGCGGCGACGATGACGTTTTGAACGGCGGTTCGGGAAACGACCAACTGTCGGGCGATCGCGGCCAGGATCTCTTAATCGGAGATGGAGACGCCGATACCTTCGTGTTGCGGGCCTCTACGGCGGCCGAGACGGCGGCGGAAGCGGATGTTATTACGGACTTCAACCCCGCAGAAGCCGATCGCATCCAACTTGAGGGAGCGAGTTTTGCCGACGTGCGGCTTAAAGCAGCGGAAATCGCCATCGATGTCGCGCCCATCCAACCGGCGACGGCGATTCAGGATACGAGTAGTGGTCAGTATCTCGGCGTTCTGAGAGATGTGAGTCCTTATGAAGTGGCTGCGATCGCCGATACGGTGTTTGTCTAACACCCCAAATTCAATCAGCACTCCTCCCCACCTGCAACGGTTGCGGTGTGGGGACATGGGTTAGGGGAGTTGTTGCGCTGGCGAGGGCGATCGAACTTTTTTATTGAAAGGTGTTGTCAATAGCTCGAAGGACGTGCTAAGCTCGTCCCCGAAAACTTATTGAAGAGTATTCTCAATTAAAGGAGGCTCTCGTGACGACAGCTTCACCCACCTCGCGCGATCGCGTGGAAATTCCCTGGTGGGCGGGAAACGCCCGTCTCACCCACCTCTCCGGCAAACTCCTCGGCGCCCACGTCGCCCAAGCCGGACTCATTGCATTCTGGGCAGGCGCCACGACGCTGTTTGAGTTATCCCGCTACAACCCCGATTTACCCATGTTCGACCAGGGGTTGATTCTGCTGCCGCACCTGGCCGCAGAAGGTTGGGGCATCGGAACGAACGGCAACGTTGCCAGTACCTATCCCTACTTCGTTATCGGGGCGCTACACCTGATTTCCTCCGCTTTTCTCGGCCTTGGCGGTATTTATCACGCCGTACTGGGGATCGATCGTCTCGAAAGTCGCTTTTCCTTCTTCGGTTACGACTGGAAAGACGCCCGGAAAATGACGACCATCCTGGGAATTCACCTCACTCTCTTAGGAATCGGCGCGTTGCTGTTCGTCGCTAAAGCGACCTCCTTCGGCGGGCTGTACGATGCCGATCTCGCCAGCGTGCGCCTCGTCAGCGATCCCACCCTCAACCCCGGCCATATTTTCGGCTATCTCTTCGGGGCGGTGGGGCAAAACTGGATTGCTGGCGTAGACAACCTCGAAGACATCGTTGGCGGACATATCTGGATTGCCGCAATCCTCATCTCTGGCGGACTCTGGCATATTTTCACCGAACCGTTCCCTTGGGCGAAACGGCTGTTCGTCTGGTCGGGAGAAGCCTATTTGTCCTACAGTTTGGGGGCGATCGCACTGATGGGATTTATCGCCACTTACTACGTCGCCGTCAACACCACCGCCTATCCTGAAGCCTTCTACGGCGCGGCGTTGGAAGTTAAATTCGGGCTGTTTCCCTACTTCGCCGATCCCGATCCCGAACGCCTCACCTCGAGAACTTGGCTGGCGAACGCTCACTTCTGGCTGTCGTTCTTCTTCCTGCAAGGTCACATTTGGCACGCTTTACGGGCGTCTGGCTTCGATTTCCGTCAAGGAGTCAAAGCCGCCGACGCCTAAATTTTTTTAGACGCTAATTGCAAAAGAGTCTCAGTTTTGTTGCTCCAATTTCTAATTTAATGAAAAGAATTCTCAAGGAGATACCGTCATGACTGCTGTTATTGCAGCAAATCCTCACAAAGACAAAATTCCCAACGTACCTTGGTGGGCGGGAAACGCCCGATTTGCCGACCTCTCAGGAAAGCTTCTCGGCGCTCACGTCGCCCACGCCGGACTGATTACCCTTTGGGCGGGAGCCTTTACCCTCTTTGAAATCTCCCGCTACACCCCAGAAGTTCCGGTTTACGAGCAAGGCTTTATTTTACTGCCTCATCTGGCCAGTTTGGGCATTGGCGTCGAGGCGGGTAGTGGAGCGATCGATACCTATCCCTACTTCGTCATCGGGGTGCTACACCTGATTTCCTCCGCCGTATTGGGAGCCGGAGGCATTTACCACGCTCTTCTCGGTCCGGATGTATTGCCCCAAAACCGAAGCTTTTCCGGCTTTTTCGGCTACGACTGGAAAGACGCCGACAAAATGACCAACATTCTGGGGATTCACCTGATTTTGTTAGGTCTCGGTGCCGGGTTGTTGGTGGCGAAGGCGCTGTTTTGGGGCGGGTTGTTCGACGCCTCTGCCAACGCCGTCCGGGTTGTGGCGCATCCGACGCTGAATCCTCTGACAATTTTCGGTTATTTGTTCGGCGCGTCTGGATCTGAGGGAATGGCGGCGATCGATAATCTCGAGGATTTAGTCGGCGGTCACATTTGGGTTGGCTTACTCTGCATTGGCGGGGGAATTTGGCACAGCCTAACGAAGCCGTTCCCCTGGGCGAAACGGATTCTGATTTATTCGGGAGAAGCGTACCTCTCCTATAGCTTGGGGGCGTTGTCCTACATGGGATTTTTGGCGGCGTACTTCGTCAGCGTCAATACGACGGCGTACCCAGAAGTGTTTTACGGACCGGCGGGATTGTTGGAAACGGAAACTGGCGTCGTGACAGCGCGAGGATGGTTGGCGACGTTCCATTTCCTGTTGGCGGTGTTGTTCCTGTTCGGACATTTATGGCACGCCATTCGCGCTCGCGGTGAAGCGTCGGGATTTGATTTCAAAACCGGAAGTATGGTTGCACCCTACGCGGGAAATCCCGAAGCGGGAAATTTATCGACGGTTGTAAATAATTCGGACGCGACGCTGACGTTTTTACGGAATTTACCGATTTATCGATCGGGGATTTCACCGCTCTCTCGGGGACTGGAAATCGGTATGGCTCACGGCTATTTTCTGGTGGGACCGTTTGCGGTGTTGAATCCGGTTCGGGAAACGGAAGCGGCGAATGTCGTCGGGTTACTGTCGGCGATCGCACTTTTGGCAATTTTAACCGTCGCCATGTCGAGTTACGGAACGGTGACGTTTTCTAAGACCGAGTCCCAAGGATCGGCGGTTGCAGCGGCGACGGTTCCGGCGATTCCGATCGCGTTGCAAAGTCGCGATGGCTGGAGTCAGTTTGTCGGTGGATTTCTTATCGGTGGCGTCGGCGGTGCGATCTTTGCTTATTTGCTGCTCGATCGCCTCAGTGCGGTTTGGATGTTAATGCAAAACGGTTTGTAAAGCTCTGTTTTTCCATTTTTAGAAAGGAGGTGATGCGCTATGTAACTCTTTAGACATTTGCCATGTCCTTCAAAAAGTGTAGCTTCAAAACCGTAGCTTCAAAACTGTAGCATCTTGCCTAACAGTGTTCTCCTCTCTTATACCTGTTAACGAGTGCTAATAGTCATCAATTCGGGCTTTTCGGAAACCAGGATCGAGATATTCGATCCTGGTTTTACTTGATTTTTTTACAAATAAAAAAATATTTATTTTGTTGTTTTTTTTGTTGACAAGCATCGCAAAATTTATTACATTATTAACAGTTAAAACCTCTCGAAGATATGGCGATTCGTCGCATCTTCCTGATTCCCGAAAGCTCGTTTTTCTTCGATGAAGCCAATACTCGAAAAAAACGGATTTAAAGCGAATCGTCATATCCATTTTTTTGCTCGATCGAATTTTTGCAATCTTCCTGAATTAAGCTCCCAAGAGTTTCAGTTTAGGTGTTGGAATGCCCTTCGGTCAATCTTGGGAGTTTAACAAAATTCGATCGAATATAACTCAAACTCAACCGCGAGCGATCTAGACTAAAAAAACGATGGCAAAAATTGGACTTTTTTACGGTTCGACGACAGGAAACACCGAAACCGCCGCCGAAACGATTCAAGCCGAATTTGGCGGCGATGATATCGTAGAACTGCACAACATCGCCGATGCCGATCTCAGCGAACTCGAAGACTACGACTGTTTAATTCTCGGTTCTCCCACCTGGAACATCGGCGAACTTCAAAGCGACTGGGAAGGTTGTTTCGACGAGTTAGACGACCTAGATTTCAGCGGTAAAAAAGTCGCCTATTTCGGCGTCGGCGATCAAATCGGCTATGCTGACAACTTCCAAGATGCCATGGGGATTCTCGAAGAGAAAGTTTCCAGCCTCGGCGGACAAACCGTCGGACACTGGCCCGCAGACGGCTACGATTTCAGTGAGTCTAAAGCCGTTAAAAACGGTAAGTTTATCGGACTCGCGTTAGACGACGACAATCAAGACGACCTCACAGAAGAACGGATTCAAAAGTGGGTCGTTCAACTCAAGTCTGAATTTGGCGTGTAGCTGCCAGTTCGGGACTTCTTTTAAGATTTAAGCCATGTGATGTTCTCCTCTCTCCCCTCGTTCCGGGGGGAGTTTTTTTTGCGAGATGGCGATATTTATCACATCAGACACAGAGGACGCGGAGGAGTTAGACTCTAAGCGGCAAGGTTTCACGATTTATAAATTCTTGAAAACTGAGAGAATCGGCACTCAACATCTGAAAGTATCTCAAGAAACAGCGCGTACTTCCATTGAACAGTATTCACAAAAAAGAGGACACCCACTCAAGGATGTCCCCTTTCTTGTTAGCTAATCAGATACGACGAAGAACGTCGAAACGATCGAGCCAGAGAACTATTCAATCCCCTCAATCCGGTCTTCAACCTCCTGATACAACTGACGCAGGCGGTCTAAATTCTCCTCGGAAGTCTCCCAGTAGCCGCGACCGTTGACTTCCAACAGCGTCCCCACCATCTTGCGGAACGAGTGGGGGTTGAGGTTCATCAGACGCTTCTGCATCTCCTCATCCTTGATGAAGGTTTCGTTGGCGTCCTCGTAAACCCAGTTGTCTACAGCCCCAGCCGTCGCCGACCAACCCATCGTATTGACCAGGCGTTTCGACAACTCGCGAACCCCTTCGTAGCCGTGGGATAACATCCCCTCGTACCACTTGGGATTCAACATCTTCGTCCGGGCGTCCAGACGAACCGTTTCCGAGAGCGATCGAACCTGGGCGTTGGCCGTGGTCGTATCGGCGATGTAGGAATTGGGGATTTAAAACTGGGTCTAGGGTCGTTGAAGAGACCGCCCCTAGGAGGTTTCGGACTATATTGCAAAAGCTATATTTAGAAATCGGATTGGGGATCGCACATTGGTCGCAACTCTTGCCGAGTCACAGCGGTTGTGCTACTCTTAAGTAGCACAACCGGGTGCATCTCACTTTTGTAAATTCACAAGCTCAACAATTTGTCAAGATCTTTCTGAAGGACTGCCAGAAGGGCATTTCATTCCTTAAGCATTTATACTCATTGCATAACTGAGATGCACCTGCACAACCCGCCCTAACACTGATGTTTCAACAATTATCGTTATTTGAACTAGACACTAACGACCATGTGAAGTGTTTTTATCGAAAAATACAACAATCTGGCTTTGATTATCAAGAAATAGATATCGGAGATATTACTTTTAAAGCCGGGCAAATGGAGACGGTTCATAGATGGTATCGTCTTACCCCCAGCTACTCACCTAGCTTGGTAAGGTTTTTTATTAAAGAATTTCAGATCGACAGAAACCATTTTGTTCTCGATACATTTAGTGGTCGTGGCACAACATCTATAGAATGTCAAAAGCATGGAATCGAGTCTCTAGGAATTGAGGTCAATCCTTTATTACAGCAGGTCGGCAATAAATCGCTGACATGGGACACGATATATCTCGATTTATTTAAACAATACTTAACAGAAGTTTCTGGTTCGATTGAAAAATTCACACAGTCCTCGATCGAAGAAGTAGTCGATTACTTTAATACGAGAATACCCATTATTCACAACGTTTTTCGTTGGTGGAAAAAACCGATATTAAAAGATTTAATTATTTGTCGTGAAGTGATGTTGCAGCCAACTTACGAGGCAATTCGAGATTATGTATGGATTGCTTTAGCTGAGGCGTGTTTAGACTGTGCGAATATTCATAGAAATCATCCCACGATTACTTTTGATGACGACCATCAAAGAGAAATTGATGTTTTCTTTGAAGTCGAAAAAAATTTAAAAACGATCCGTGACGATTTAATGAGTCTCGAGCGCGATGAAATTTCTTTTTCAGAACTCGGTAGGATCGAACTTGGCAACTCGACTCAAAACTTGCAACAACACGTGAATCGTCCCGTCGATTTTGTCATTACTTCACCTCCTTACCCAAATCGATATAGTTACGTTCATCAAACTAGACCACAATTGCATTTTATGGAGGTTTTAGAGCGTGTTGCAGAAGCAACAGAGATTGATTTGCAGGCAATTGGCGGCACTTGGGGTAGAGCGACTTCTATCTTACAGAAAGAATTGATTGAAGTTCCTACAGAGATAGAACCATATCTTTGTTATCACGAAGAATTAAAAAATAAAAGTATTTTGATGTGTAATTATGCCACAAAATATTTTCTTGATATGTGGAATCACATCAAACATATTAAAGAAATCAAGGCGTCTAATTTTCAAGGCGCATATATTGTAGGAAACTCTCGGCTTTCGGGGGTTGATATATTCACTGAATCTATTTTAGGTAAACTCTTTCAACACGAAGGTTTTGAAGTTGAAAGAATTGTATCTTTTAGAAAAAGAGGAGGTAAAAAACGTCTTTACGAAACTGCAGTTTGTGTTAAATCTTAGCTAAAATATTTTTTATTTCTTTTTGGAGAATATCGGAATTTTTTTGAAGAAACCCATGCAAATCACAACCAGTTATTAATTCAACTAGGTTAAAACTATCCATTCCTTCATAAAGTTCCCAAGTTTTAGATAGCCTAGACAGAGGCGATCTTAGTGATGTATTACAAAATACTAACATCACAGGCAAGATTCCATGGGACTGCAATGCCAATGACATATGATAGTCAGCCTGTATTCTTTTTGAGTCACCAATTTGATAGCAGGAACGAACTTCAAACCCTATTCCTTGATAATCCATCCAATCTTGAGGAATTCGCTGGTTAAATTTGTTTTTCTTAATCAGTCCGTCTGTGGAACGTATCTGAACTTCATTATCAATTTGAACTTCTACGCTAAAATTTAATTCATTTTCATCTAAGCCAAAACTTTGTTGAACAAGGTAGCCAAACAAACCTTCATACATATCTCCTATTTTTCGATATAAAGATGTTACAAGATTCCCACCTACCCGAGCAGTAATATATCTATCGTCATCTAATCCCAAAACACCAAATGCAGGATCGGCTGCGATGAGTTCCTGGAAATCTTTTCGATCTCGAATATTGCTATATCTTGAGTAGGGATCGAAGTTTGATACTTTCCTAATATGGTAGATAGCTATCTCAAGTAATTCAATTTCGTTTACCATTTTACGGTTTCTCTTAATCAATTTCTTCGTCAAATAAATCTTTTACCGTCACACTGAGAGCATCAGCCAAACGCAATATATTAAGCAAACTTACATTTCTTTCACCTCTTTCAATAGCCCCCACATAGGTTCGGTGCAAACTTGCCTTGTCTGCAAGTCCATCTTGTGACAAACCTAAACGTTTTCTAAAATAACGAATTCGTCGTCCAAACGCCTTTACTCTAGCATCCATGAATGCTGAATGGTTGGATTATTTTGGGGTTTATTATACTGAAATGAAGACTATAAATCGACATAATATAAGTAGCATTACAGTAAAATCTATTTTTTAACGATCGTTTTGATATGATACGGAATCCAGTTTTGAAAACCCTGTTTTGCGGACTTCGTCGTAAAGTCCCTGTACGCAAGGACTTGAATCGATTTTGGGTGATTGCGTTAAAAGGGGCTATGGGGTGCGGATTCCGTATGAAATCTGGTTCCGACAGGAACAGTTTCAATAATTCTTCACCACAGAAGCACAGAAAACTGCCCAGTTTTGGGATTAGCGGCTGAAAAATCCGTGTTTATAGCAGTCGCCAGAGCAACTCGGACATTTTCAGACTTGAAGGCTTGAAGCAGCGTAAACGTGAATGTCCTACTCCAATTGGCGAGCGCTATAATAACCGGAGTCCGTCTCAACCGACCAAACGACGATCGCCATCTCAAAAACGAGAGGTGGGCTAATGCTTAACCCACCTCTCCATCAAGTCAACTGGATTCTAGACCCTACTCAATCCCTTCAATCCGGTCTTCAACCTCCTGATACAACTGACGCAGACGGTCCAAGTTCTCCTCAGAAGTCTCCCAGTAGCCGCGGCCGTTGACTTCCAACAGCGTCCCCACCATCTTGCGGAACGAGTGGGGGTTGAGGTTCATCAGACGCTTCTGCATCTCCTCATCCTTGATGAAGGTTTCGTTGGCGTCCTCGTAAACCCAGTTGTCTACAGCCCCAGCCGTCGCCGACCAACCCATCGTATTGACCAGGCGTTTCGACAACTCGCGAACCCCTTCGTAGCCGTGGGATAACATCCCCTCGTACCACTTGGGATTCAACATCTTCGTCCGGGCGTCCAGACGAACCGTTTCCGAGAGCGATCGAACCTGGGCGTTGGCCGTCGTCGTATCCGCAATGTAGGAATTCGGGGTTTTCCCGTCTTTCCGCAACTTCGAGACCACCTTCGTCGGGTCGGAATCGAAATAGTGCGAAACGTCCGTCAAGCTGATTTCCGAAGAATCCAAATTCTGGAAGGTTGCATCGGCTGTGGACAACGCCGACTCGAACACCTTGCGGTCTTGCTGCATCATCCCCGGATTGTCCGCATTGAAGGCGAAGGATTTGCGGGTCAGATACATTTCCTGCAATTCCGCTTCTTCTTCCCAGGTGCTGTTTTCCACCGCTAAGTTGACGTTCGCCGCGTAAGACCCGGAAGCGTTGGAGAACACCCGAGTCGCCGCTTGACGCAGGTTCACGCCCATGTCTTCGGCTTGTTTGAGGGCGTGTTTGCGAACGAAGTTCATCTCTTCGGGTTCGTCGGCTTCCGCCGCCATCTTGATGGCTTTGTCTAACAACGCCATTTGATTCACGAAGAGGTCGCGGAACACCCCAGAACAGTTGACGACGACATCGATGCGGGGACGACCCAACTCCTCGAGGGGAATCAAATCGAGTTTGTTCACCCGTCCGAGAGCGTCGGGAACCGGTTTGACCCCCACCATCCACATGATTTGTGCCAGGGATTCGCCGTAGGTCTTGATGTTGTCCGTTCCCCAGAGGACGCAGGCGATGGTTTCGGGGTACTCGTTGCCGTTTTCTTGACGCTGGCGTTCGATGAGGCGATCGACCACAATTTTAGCCGCTTGTACCGCCGCCGCCGTGGGAATCGCTTGCGGGTCGAGGGCGTGAATGTTTTTACCCGTGGGTAAAACATCCGGGTTGCGAATCGGGTCGCCGCCGGGGCCAGGAAGCACGTATTCGCCTTCGAGGGCTTTCAGCAAGGAACCGAGTTCGTTGTCGGCGCAAACCTGTTTGAGGCAGAAGTTCAGATACTCGATGAGTTTGTCGAGGGCTTCTTTATCGACCCGGTGGAATCCCGCTTCTTTGAGGGCTTCGTACCAAGGTTCGTCTTTGATGATGCGTTGCAACCAACCGCCGAGGTTGTCGAGGCGAATTCGTCCGTCGTCGCCCGTTTTCTCAGCCACCATGGCCGAGACGCAGGCCCGAGTGGCTTCGACGATTTTTTGGTTCAATTCGACATCTTCGAGAACGCCTTTGTCGTTGTTGCTGTAGATGTCTTGGATGTTTCGATCGATGCTTTGTGCCAGAAGGCTGGGAAGTCCCATAATGCCTTCTTCTTCGCGATCGATACTGGCGATGTTGACCAGCGTGGCCACCGCTTCTTCCGCCGTCGGCGGTTTCCCGATGACGTGCAACCCGCAGGGCAACAACCGGGATTCAATTTCCATCAGTTGCTTGTACACCAAGCCGACGATGGTATCCCGTTCCTCTTGGGTCATGTCTTTGGCATCGACTTCGGGTAAATCGATGTCTTTGTCCAAATTCACCACGCGGGCTTGTTCGACGATGGTGTTGACGATGGGAATGCCCCGTCCGGTGTCTTTGAGGGTTTGGTAAGACCCCACCAGTTCGCCCAGTTCTTTCAAGCCTTTGTACAATCCGGCGTTTTCCGCAGGCGGCGTCAGGTAGGAGATGGTTTCGGCGTAGCTGCGGCGTTTGGCGATGGTGGCTTCGCTGGGGTTGTTGGCGGCGTAGTAGTACAGGTTGGGAATGTTGCCGATGAGGCTGTCGGGGTAGCAACTGCCAGACATCCCCATTTGTTTACCGGGCATGAACTCCAGGGAACCGTGGGTGCCGAAGTGAAGAACGGCGTCGGCGTTCCAAATCTGCTCGAGATAGGTGTAGTAGGCGGCGAAACCGTGGTGAGGGCTGGCGGAACGGCTGAACAGCAGGCGCATGGGGTCGCCTTCGTAGCCGAAGGTGGGTTGGACGCCGATGAAGAGGTTGCCGAACTGTTTTCCGTAGACGAGGAGGTTTTGTCCGTCGCTGTTGAGGTTCCCCGGCGGCGGTCCCCAGTTTTCTTCGAGGCGTTCGGCGTAGGGGGTGAGTTTTTCGTACTCTTTGACGGGCATCCGGTAGGCTACGTTCAGTTCGGGACTGGCGTATTGGGCGGTGGCGTCGTGGATGACCGCTTCCATCAGTTCTTGGGGACTGTCGGGGAGATCGGCGACGTCGTAGCCGTTGCGTTTGAGGGCGACGGCGACTTCGTGGATGCTGCCGAATACGTCGAGGTAAGCGGCGGTTCCTACGTTCCCTTTGTCGGGGGGGAAGCTGAAGATGGTGATGGCGACTTTTTTGTGGAGTTTGGGTTTCCGTCGCAGGTTGGCCCATTTCATGGCCCGGGTGGCGATCGCTTCGATGCGATCCTGCATGGCGTGGGCTTTTCCGGTGTTGGCGTCGCGACCGGAGAGGATGATGGGTTCGATCGCGCCGTCGAGTTCGGGGATGGCGATTTGCAGGGCGACTTGAATCGGGTGCAAGCCCAAATCACTGTCTTCCCATTCTTCGGTGGTTTGGAACACCAGAGGTAACGCCACCATGTAGGGACGGTTGAGGCGTTTGAGGGAGTCGATCGCTTTCGGGTGGTCTTGTCGGGCCGGGCCGCCGACGAGGGCGAAGCCGGTCAGGGAGACGACCACATCCACGATGGGCTTGTTGTTCGGGGTTTCGCTGGTACCTTGTTCCCAGAAGTATTTATCGACGGGTTGGGAGAAGTCCAGTCCGCCGGAGAATACGGGGATGACGCGGGCGCCCAAGGCTTCCAGTTCTTGCACCATCGCGACGTAGTGGGCATCGTCTCCGGTGACGAGGTGTGTCCGTTGTAGGACGAGGCCGATGGTGGGAACCAGGGGATCTTTGTAGTCGTCGTTGACGTCGCTGCGGGAACTGTACCAGTTGAGGTATTCTTTGACATCCTCGAACATTTGCGGGGCGAGGGGATGCCAAATGCCCATGTCGGGGTAGACGACGGGGTCGGCGTAGTTGGCGTTTTTGTTGAGTTGGCGATCGGGGAAGACGTATTTGTCTGCCAGCATCAACAGGAAGTTTTCCAGGTTTTCGGGAGACCCACCAAGCCAGTATTGGAAGCTCAGCATGAAGCTACGCGCGTCCTGGGCTTTGTCTACGGGCATATATTTGAGGACTTTCGGCAGCGTCCGCAGGAGTTTGAGCATCCCGTCTTGGAAGGAGGCGCCGGATTGTTCTTTGCGCTTGCGCATGAATTGGGCGATCGCGCTTTTGGATTGCCCCAGTTGCGCCATGGAGAAGCTGCCCAGTTTGTTCAGGCGCATGACTTCCGGCATGGAGGGGAAGACTACGGCGGCGTCCAGTTGGTCGCGCACCGGTTCGACGGCGGCGACGACTTTGTCGGCCAGGTCTTCGATGAAAATCAGCGAGGCGATGAAGATGTTGGCGTCGGCTACGTCTTTTTTAAAGTTTTCGTAGTTTTCGGGGTCGCGCAGTTCTTCGATGAGGTAGCCGCTGATTTCGATCGCCAGGTTGGGATTGTTGGCGTTGATCGAGCGGACGGCGGACGACAAGGCACTTTGATACTGGGACTCCAGCACGACATAGACCACCTTGAGCAACGAACGCCCCCTGAGATCGTCTGGCTCGATGTGGCGCACGGTGGGCTTGACGTGAGTGAACATACAGTGTAGCTCCTTCGTATCGGCGTGTTCTAAACCAAGACTGAGATGGTTGCGGAGAAAGTCGGCATATAGGTGTTTGTACCAAAAAATGTTGACGGAACTTCGTAAATGTGGGCTATCTGAAACAATTTGATAGAAAAACTGAAATATTTGTTTACATTTATTTACAATTAAGCGACCGCTCACTCATTTTACTGTTAAAACAACATAAATGTTGTTTTAACCCCCGTCTGGTGGGGGTTCGCGGCGGGTTTGACAGGGAGGCGATCGACTCAATGGGGTGGAAATCTCACAGCGAGGAACGGGTCAGCCCGAAAAGATCGTCAACAAACCCTGTAAATTCTTAATATAAAAAAATACTCTTGAGTCCCCTATGTTTTTTATAATTATAAAGAAGAAAAAAGAGGCGATCGAGACGAAATTAAACGAGGAGGGCTGCTATCAGTCCTAATGATATCGTTGTTTGCCTGACAGACTAGCCATGAATAACTATTTATGTCCGAGCTGTTCTTATCCGTTGTTATGTTACGTGCGAGGCGGTAAACCCTATTGGTTTTGTCCGCGCTGCCATCAAGAAGTGCCTTACGGACTCAACGATACGGCGAGGTTTTCTATGGGGTCTGAGGAGCGGTTGTCCCGAGGCGCTCTTGCCTCGAATCGCTTCGATCGAGGGGAATTCCAGGTTCAGACGGTTCGAGTCTCGCCGTTAGAGGGGACGAACAGTTCAACTTGGGAACTGACGAAGAATCTAAACAAAATATTAAAAGAAATCCTGTTGGGGTTGCGTAAAATCTTGCGGGTCGATCGAGTCCTCGTCTGTCAAACTCGTCGAGATCGAGAAGCGGTGGTGGTGGCAGAATCCCTCGCGCCGGGTCGTAAATCGATGTTGAAATGTCGGCTGGGTCGTTTTTTTGCATCGGAGGAAATTACGCAATTTCATCTAAGTAAAGTTCAGGCGATCGAAGATTTATCTTCCGTCGATATCGATCGCTGTCCCACAAAGATTTTAGAGTGCTTTTTTGAAGTGAGTGCTAAGCTGGTGGTACCGATTTTGCTTCCCGTGACGGAAGAGCGTCCGACACCCCAGTTATGGGGGTTGTTAATGGCGCATCAGTGTTTCACCCCCCATCGCTGGACGCAAGCGCAAATCGACACGATGGTATTGTTAGGGAAGCAGTTGGCGGGGGATATCGATCGAGAGCAACGCTACCAAGCCTTAGAAGCGGCGCACCACCATCTCGAGGAACTGACCTGTATTCGAGACCTCGATCCCTTTCCCGTCCGCCAGGAAATGGAATCTTCCGCCGCTGAGGTTCTCGAACCCGAGGCGTTGTCGGAACCGGTTTTGCTTCCCCGGCGTTCTCCTGCGATAGAGGCGTCGCCGATGGCGGTGTTAAAGAGTTATGTGGCGTACTACCTCAGTCGCGGGAAAGCGATCCTTTCTCCGGTATTCGAGGTTCCCCGGTTTCACGGTATCACCTACAGTTACGACGGCTATCATCTCGATTTTGAAAGCTTCTGGGGGTGGCTTCAACAGCGTCCGGATTTCCTGCAACTGTATTTAGAAGGGGATTTGCGCTGTTTCGGACATTTCCTCGAGGGACGCTATACAGTCTCCGAGTGCCAACGCTGTCACCTCCCGATTCCAGCGTCTTACGGTGTGGCTTACGACGCGCCTGAATGTGCGTTATGCGACGAGGAATGTCCGGTGAAGGCGCAGGAGTCGGGACGGGAATTCCCCATGACGAACGTGATTTCGGTGGGGGATGCGCCGTCGAACAGTTGGGAGATCGATCGATTTTTCGAGAAAAACTGCTTTGATGTGACGTTCGTGGAAGAACCGGCGGAGATTTTGGCTCAGCGGATTCTGAAGAAAATCGACGTGGTGATAATTCGATCGAGCCTTTCGGAGACAGAGGGGGTAAACTGGGCCGAGGAACTGCGACAACATCCCCGTTTGGTGAAGACGCCGATCGTCGCGTTGAGCGATCGCGCCGGAGACGGACTTCCTTGGGTAGAGCATTCCCTCGATCTCGAAGATTACCTGTTACCGCCGCTGAACGGGGAACATTTGGTGCGACACTTAAAGCGACATCGTCGATCGCACAAATGTCTGTTGCACTGGTTTCCCCGTTAATCGTCTCAGTTGCTAGTCTTCTGAGTTGGCGTTCCCGAATTTAGCATCGGCCCAAGTCAGTTGTTTGATTTTGGCCACGTCACCAACTTTGGCGGCTTCTTGGAGGTCTCGTTTGCGGTGTGCGTTAGCGATCGCTTCTTCCTTCGTCGCCGAACTCGTCTCGAAGCATTTTTCGAGAGCTTTGTAGATTCCCGAACGGCGAATTTTGGTGTGGAACTGGCGTTCGGTATCGAGGAGTTTCGCCATCAGTTCCAGGTACATCGCATCGCCGTCGGTGAGTTCTTCGAGGAGGTTCCACTCGTCGAGTCCCAGGAGTCGCTGTTCTGCGCCGGGACGGGGATCGATGAAGGGTTCTCCGGTAATTTCTTGGTAGATACGGGGAAGGCTGTCGTCGAATTCGTGTTTTTCTTCGAGCCAGATTCGGCGAATTTCGCTGAGTTCTTCGGTGGTGATGAGGGTGATATCGC
>NZ_JBNGCO010000045.1:0-35080 GCF_049974805.1 Baaleninema sp. | reverse complement strand
AAAGCGAGACCTCGTAACAACGAGGTCTCGCTTTCTCATTTGAGAGTCAGTTATCGATCTGAGAATTTACACCCGATGTTTCAAGTCACCTGTGCATTTCCCCCAAACGCCGCAAGTTGAGAACATCGCTCATTTGGCGGATTTGAGCGAAAGTTCGATCGAGCTGAGTTCGATCGCGAATACCGATTCCCAAATCGATAATGGCAGGTTTTCCGTCGCTAGTTCGCACCTGGGCGCTGTGGACGTTGATATTATTGTCCTTCAACCGCGAGAGAATATCGTTGAGAACCCCCAGGCGATCGAGAACTTCGATCGAAACATCCACCGGATAAGTCTGAGCGCGTCCGTTAGGATGAGAACTGTTCCAACTCACCGGAACCAAACGTTCCCCCGGAATCGAAGCCACGTTCGGACAATTTTGTTGGTGAATCGAAATCCCGCGATCGCTCCGCGTCACCACACCAATAATCGGTTCCCCCGGAACCGGTTTACAACATCCCGCGATGTGGTACACCATCCCCTCAACCCCTGCAATGGGCGATTTACTGGTCGTAGACTCAGGAACGTTCCCCGTCGCCAGGGACAGCGTTTGTTCGAGAGTTTTCGGCGTTTCAACCACCTCTTCTCGCGCTTTCACCGCATCTTGCAGGCGGTTCACCACCTGATTGAGCGTGACTTCTCCATATCCCAACGCCGCCAACAAATCATCGACACTTTGATAATTGCAGCGTTCGGCCACTTCCTGCATCGGTTCGGATTTGAGTAACGCCTCGAAGCCGCTCTTTCCGAGTTCTTTTTCCAGCATTTCCCGCCCTCGAGACAGATTTTCGTCCCGGTGCGATCGCTTGTACCACTGACGAATCCGATTTCGGGCGCTCGGCGTCACCACACAGTTGAGCCAATCTAAACTCGGATGGCTGTTTTTCTGAGTCAGAATCTCGACGATATTGCCGTTTTCGAGACTTGTATCCAACGGAACGATACGTCCGTCAATTTTCGCCCCCGCGCAGTGGTTGCCCACTTCTGTATGGATGCGATAGGCGAAATCGATGGGCGTCGCCCCCTGTTTGAGGGAAACCACATCGCCGTTGGGCGTAAAAACGTAAACGTCGTCTTCAAACAGATTGTCTTTAATACTGTCGAGATATTCCTGAGCGTCTTTGAGATCGCTTTGCCATTCCAGCAGTTGCCGCAACCAGGTAAATTTCTCGTCTTCAGCGGTCCATTGCGACTGCACCGAACCGCATTCCTTATACTTCCAATGAGCGGCGATCCCGTATTCGGCGATGTGGTGCATCTCGTAAGTGCGAATTTGCACCTCAATGGGGCGTCCGCCCCGCCCGATCACGCCCGTATGTAAGGACTGGTAGCGGTTGGGTTTAGGCAAGCCGATATAGTCTTTAAACCGACCGGGAATCGGGTTGAAGGCATCGTGAACCACCGCTAAAGCGCGATAGCATTCATCGTTGGTATTGACCACGATGCGCACGGCAGCGATATCGTAAATTTCGTTAAATTCCTTGCGCTGTCGCTGCATTTTGTGAGCGATTCCGTAGAGGTGTTTCGGACGTCCGCTCACCTCGAATTGGGAAATTCCCGTTTGCTGGAGTCGCTCTTGCAAAACGGAAATGACCGATTGAATGCGGGCTTCGCGATCGGCCCGTTTGTCGGTGACGAGTTCTCGAATGTCTTGATAGGCTTCGGGATCGAGATATTTAAACGACAAATCTTCGAGTTCCCATTTGAAGCGTCCGATCCCCAGACGGTTGGCGAGGGGGGCGAAAATATCGAGGGTTTCTCGGGCGATGCGTTTTTGTTTTTGAGGGGGAAGGTGGTGCAACGTCCGCATATTATGGAGGCGATCGGCCAGTTTCACCACGATTACGCGGATATCTCGCGCCATCGCCAGGAACATTCGCCGGAAGTTCTCAGCTTGGCGTTCGGTTTTACTGGAAAAGTTGAATTTCGAGAGTTTGGTGACGCCTTCGACGAGGCGGCGCACTTCTTCCCCGAACCGTTCTTCAATTTCCTCGGGGGTGACGTCCGTATCTTCGACGACATCGTGGAGGAACCCCGCCGCGATGGTGGCACCGTTGCCCCCCAAATCCCGCAGCAAACCCGCCACCGCCACGGGATGGGCGATGTAGGGTTCTCCAGAGGCGCGACATTGCCCTTCGTGCAGGCTGTAGCCGAACTCGAAGGCGCGTTTGACTAAGTCGGTTTCTTCTGGGGACAGGTTGCTGACGAGTCCGTGGGGATCGTCGCCGCGTATGCAGGCGTCGAGCCAGTCTGGAAGGTCGATCGAAAGGTCGAAGCTACAAATGGGAGATGCTACGTTCATCGGGTCAAGTTAGGCGAACGAGTAAGGGAAAGTTTGGAGACTCAGTAGATGCACGAGTCTGCCAGGTTTGCTGTATTGCAAGATACAAAATATAAACTTTTTGATAAAAAAGCGAACGGGATTGAGACGATTGGCGATCGAATACGCTCGATCGCGTTGGTATGTGTATGGATCTTAGAGAGAAATCCGCCGATCGCCGCCTCCCTTAAGACGGCCTTTAGAATATCTTAACTTTTGTAACGCCTAGAGTACCCTAAGTGTAGCAATCTAGACAAATATCGTGCCAGTTATGTCAAGCGATCGTTACCAAAAACTCGTCCGAGAGATCGATCGACTCGCCGAGAGTCTAGACGAAGAGCGATCGCCTCTAGTTCCAGAGGTGACGCGGCTGCAAAGCTGGTTTCAAACGGAGATTCTCGGGGCAGATTTCGCCGATCTCGACCGTCGCCGCCAGTCTTACACCACCGAAATTCACAAGCAACTGCGGTTGTTGGCGACCGATGCGGCGTTTTTGCAGTCTGCGCGACAGGAGACGAAGCAGGCGCAACGGCGATCGCAAATCCGCGATCGCCTTTCGACGATACGTCGCTACTGCAACGTAATTTTGGGAAAAGACGAAGAACAACAATAGAAGCGTTGCCCGAGTCCCACAATGCGCGATCGCACAATGCGATGATAGATCGATGCACGCGAGAAGCCCGTCAACAACGATTATGCAATGTCCGAAAGACAAAACCTCGACCCTGGTTGAAGATACCCTCGAACCCGGCTTGACAGTAATGCGATGTCCGAAAACCGGGGGCGTCTGGCTCGATCGCGAAAATTACGAACGCTGGAGATCGCAGCAACCCCAACCGGAATTCGACCTCGAAACCCTGTCGCAACAACTAGCCGACATCGACTTTCAACCGCCCCCAACCGATGCCAAAGCCGCCCTCTGTCCCGACAGCGGCCGCATTATGACCCGGGCCCGCGTCGATGCGCCCAAGCCGTTTTACATCGAACGCTCTCCCTTCAACGCCGGAATCTGGCTCGATGCTGGAGAATGGGACATCCTGAAACATCTCGGATTGCACGTTCAGATCGATCGACTCTTTTCCAGTTCTTGGAAATCGCAACTTCGCGAACAACACCAAGTGGAACTGCAACGAGACGCCATCATCGACAAACTCGGAGAAGAAGTCGCCGAACAAGTCTTCGCCCTCGCCGACACCCTCAAAAACCATCCCAACGGCGATTTCGGCGTCGCCTATCTCATGCAGCAGTTCGATGAAGGGATGATGGGATGATGGTGCGATCGGGATGATGGGGTAATGGGAAACTTTCTCCTGACTTCCTCAACTATCGATCTATTCACCTCCTCATCCCATCACCTCCTCATCCCATCACCTCCTCATCCCATCATCACCCCATTCCATCATCACCCCATCCCATCATCTCCTCACCTCCCATGAACCCCGAACCCATCTTTCGCGTTGAAAACCTGCAAATTGCCTATCCCCTAACCGGCGACGGCGGCGATCCTCAATGGGCGGTTGATGGCGTGTCATTTACCCTCGCCCCCGGAGAAAGCCTCGGACTGGTGGGAGAATCGGGCTGTGGAAAATCCACCATCGGACGGGGGGCGATGCGGTTGCTTCCTGAAGGAAGTCAGGTTCGGGGCGAAATTCGCTTTCGGGGCGAGTCAGTATTCGCTTTCGAGGGCGATCGATTGCGAAAATTTCGCGGCGAAGCCGTGGCGTTAATCTTCCAAGATCCCATGACGCGCCTCGATCCCCTGATGACCATCGGCGATCATTGCATCGAAACCCTAAAAGCCCATCGTCCCAATTTAAGTTTCAAACAGGCGAAAGCCAAAGCCCTCGAAACCCTCGAAGCGGTCAACATCCCTCAAAACCGCTGGTCGCAATATCCCCACGAATTCAGCGGCGGAATGCGCCAACGGGTGGCGATCGCCCTGGCGTTACTTCTCGATCCCAAACTCATCGTCGCCGACGAACCCACCACCAGCCTCGATGTTACCGTCTCCGCCCAAATTCTCGAGGAATTGATGCGCTTGTGTCGGGAACGAGAGTTAGCCTTGTTGCTGATTTCCCACGATTTGGCCATGGTGGGGGAATATTGCGATCGCATCGCGGTGATGAACGGCGGAAAAATCGTCGAAACCGGACAAACCCGCGAGGTACTGCGCCACCCGCAACATCCTTATACGAAATCTTTACTCAACGCAGCGTTGCACGTGCAAACCATTGATGACGAACCGATCGCCGATAAGGAATTCCCACTGTCGGAACGTCCGCCGCTTTTGCAAGTGCGCGATTTGCAACAACACTACAGCTTGGAACGCAATCTTCTCGAACGGCTGTTTTCCAAATCCCAAGACCTCACCATTAAAGCCGTCGATGGCGTCACCCTGGAACTGTACCAGGGGGAAATCTTGGGACTGGTGGGGGAATCGGGATGCGGGAAATCCACCCTGTCGCGCACGATTCTGCAATTGGTGAAACCCACGGGGGGAACGGTGGAATTTCTCGGACGGGAGTTAACGCAACTCTCGCCGAAAGCGTTGCGACAACAGCGGCGACAGATGCAAATGGTGTTTCAAGATCCCCACGCTTGCTTGAATCCTATGATGACGGTGGGCGACAGTCTCGCCGATCCTCTGTTCGTGCATCGCCTCGCGACGCCGTCTCAGGCGAAAACTCAGGTGTTGGAGATGTTGGAACGGGTGGGATTGACGCCAGCGGCGGCGTTTGCGCGGCGGTATCCTCGGGAACTTTCGGGGGGACAACAGCAACGGGTGGCGATCGCGCGGGCGTTGATGACGCGCCCGCAGTTGGTGGTTGGCGACGAACCGGTGAGTATGTTGGATGCGAACGTGCAGGCGCAGGTGTTGGAGTTGATGCTTCAGTTGAAGGAGGAGTTCGATTTAACTTATTTGTTTATTACTCACGATTTGTGGGTGGCGCGGTTTTTGTGCGATCGCATTGCGGTGATGAACGCCGGACAAATTGTCGAACTCGGGCGAACGCGGGAGATTTTCTCGACGCCACAGCATCCTTATACGAAACGGTTGTTGGGGGCGGCGCCGTTGTTGGTGCGGGGTTGATGGGGGGCGATCGACCCCAGCCCGGGTTAAGTAACGAGACGTAACAATTTCTGGATTTTTCGATCGATCGAGCTAAAATCGAGTCGAAATTCCAAGTTTCACAAGTTTCACAAGTTTCAAAAATTTTGAATTTATCGCTATCGTCAATTCAGAATGGATAGCTAAATTTTTATTTTTTAGAATACCGAAAAAGCGGTCGATCGACCGATGGTTTTATGAGTTTAGGCTTTTAACTTTTAAAAATTCAACAGTTTGGACTGTTATTTATCGTTCGTTGTTTGACCAAAGGAGGGGTAAAAAATGTTACGTCGCGAAAATCTCGAGCGTCCCAAACGCCTGCTTTCAATCGACGGCGGTGGTATCCGAGGCATTATCGCCGCACAAGTATTATTAAAAATCGAGTCGATTTTATGCGAACCCGACGATACCCCTTGGAACTGTTTGGGAGACTACTTCGATTTCATTGGTGGAACCAGTACGGGATCGATTCTCGCGGCGGGTTTAGCCAAAGGAATGAAAGTCCAAGATTTACTGAATTTGTATGTCGATCGCGGTCAAGATATCTTCTCCCGAAACTGGCTCATCGGTCGCCTTTGGTCGAAGTATAGCGCCAAATCCCTCGAACGAAATTTAAAAGAAGTGTTTGGCAACATGACCTTGGGTTCGGATGAATTGAAAACCCTACTGTTAGTCGTTGCTAAAAACGTCACAGATGCACGAAACTGGTTTTTTGTCAACTCCCCGAACAACAAATTTTACAACCTCAACAAAGACATTGAATTATGGAATTTCGTCCGAGCCAGTACCGCCGCCCCGACGTTTTTTCCGCCCCATGATTTCAAAATTGACGGTCAGCCTTACGAATTTATCGACGGCGGCATGAGTATGTTTAACAATCCGTCGTTTCAACTGTTTTTAGAAGCCACCAAAAAAGATTACGGTATTGGTTGGGCGACCGGAGAAGAAAATATCTTATTAATTTCAGTCGGAACGGGATTTCGCATTGGGAAAATTCCGTTTCAAAACGCCAAATGGTACACCATTGTCGATTGGGCGGGCTACGCCGTCAGTACGTTAATGGAAGACGCCAACGCCCAACAAAATTTCTTGATGAGTTTGCTCGCCCGGACTTCCGACGCCAACCAAAACACCATCCGTCAAGAACTCGACGCCGTAGCCGTTCCCCAATTCCAACAAATCGAAGACTTAGCCTCTGACGGACTTCCGCCGGATACCACAGGAATCCTGGCTCGACTCTCGAACTTACTGACATATCATCGCTACACCACCGAGTTTACCTCCAGGCGGTTTCGCGAGTTAGGACTTTCGGGGATCGATCCCGACGAAGTAGCCCCGATGGACGCCGTGAAGGAAATCCCGGCGTTACTCGAGATAGGAGAAGCCATCGCCAACGAACAAGTTCAAAAAGCCGATTTCGAGCGTTTCCTCCATCCCGATTAAGCCAAGTCGTCTCGAGGAACTGGACGTCAGCAAATCGCATCCCGAGAAACCCGGTATCTCCAAGATCCCGGGTTTCTCAAGAGATAAGATAGACGAGCGCAATCGCCGATCGATCGACTCCCAGGAGCCAAAAAAACGACCGTCACGTTCGACGTTTACTAAACTTCAGTCAACGGCTAGTATGACAGAGGTTTAAAACCTTTTAAAGTGACAAAAAACGGTACGACGTTCATGGCGTTTTCAACGATCGAACTAGGAAGTCAGTACGACTTCGCTATCCTCGGAACAGACAACGATACCCTTAACCTCAGCGAACTTCCCGCGAACGAGGCAGCTCTCCTCAGCGAGTCTCCCGGTATCGATGTTATCGTCGGTCTCGGCGGCAACGATAACATCTTCGACGACGACTCCGATCGCATTTTATTCGGCAATACCGAAAACGATATCCTCGACGGCGGCGCCGGTGCTGATACGATCGCAGCCGGACAAGCGGCCGATTTCGTTGTCGGAGGAGCAGGAAACGATATTCTCTTCGGAAATTTAGGAAACGATACCCTATCCGGCGGAGATGGTAACGATTTCATATTTGGCGGACAAGACGCCGACTCGCTCATCGGCGAAAACGGTAACGACTCGTTATCTGGCGATCGCGGCGAGGATATCCTGCGAGGTGGCGCAGGCGACGACGTATTAACAGGAGGACAAGGAAACGATCGCTTCGTTTTTGCCCCCGGAGATGGTACGAACAATATCATCACGGATTTTGAAGACGGCCCCGATAAAGTGGTCTTAACCGGCGGTCTCCAGCGAATAGCGTTAGGTCAAGAAGGCGAGAACGCCGTGGCCACGATCGACGATCGGGTTCGTATTGTCTTTGTGGGACTCGATCCCGCCCAACTCGACATTTTCGACTTCACTCGCAGTTAAGCGATCGACCCTTACCATACTTCTATGTTTTTTAGCGTCGTCGTCCCCACTTACAACCGCCTGCCCATTTTAACAAAGTGCTTGCAGGCCATCGAAAACCAGCAGTTCCCCCAGGATTCAATTGTGGCGGGATACGAAGTTATCGTGGTGGACGACGGCTCTACCGATGGCACCTGGGACTGGTTAACAGAAAACATTGAAAACTTTCCCCACATCAAACCATTTCGTCAAGACAATTCCGGCCCGGCGGCGGCGAGAAATTTAGGTCTCGAACAGGCCATTGGCGATACCATCGTCTTTATCGACAGCGATTTAGTCGTAACTGAAACCTTTCTGCAATCCCACGCCGAAGGCTTGCGGCGAGGACAGCAACAACTCGGTCACGATCGACTGTTTACCTACGGCGCCGTCATCAACACCAGCAATTTCGACGATCCCACCAGCGAACCCTACAAACTCACAGATTTTTCAGCGGCCTATTTCGCCACGGGAAACGTCGCCATCCCCCGCCGCTGGTTGGAGGAAGTCGGGCTTTTCGATACGCGATTCCGTCAGTACGGTTGGGAAGATCTCGAGTTGGGGGTTCGTTTGAAAAAACTGGGGTTGAAACTGGTGAAATGCCCCGAAGCGGCGGGTTATCACTGGAATCCACCCTTTGGTTTAGACCGACTTCCGGCGGCGATCGATCGCGAAATTCAACGAGCGCGAACGGGGGTGTTGTTCTATCAAAAACATCCCACCTGGGAGGTGCGGTTAATGGTGCAAATGACGCCCCTCCATTGGCTGTTGTGGGGAATCCTCTCCTTGGGCGGACGCCTCAACGAACGCACCCTTTCGGGACTGTTGCAACGGCTGATCGATCGCGGACAGCCTCGATTGGCGTCGGAAATTTCGCGAATTTTTTTGAACTGGTACAACGTCAAAGCCGTGTACGCCGCATACAACGAGGCGAAACGGTCGGGGAACGCCTTCAGGGTAAAATAACAGGGATAAATTTCTCCTTAGTTGTAAAGTTTTTTTTTAACGATGACGATTGCCCCTGAGTCTTCCCTTCGATCGCAACAACATCGCCTCATCCACAAACTCGCCGATGCGATCGAAGCCACCTGGCACCAACAACTCGACCTGTCGCCGTACCAACTTCCCGAAGATTTGGGCTACGTGGAAGGACGACTCGAAGGCGAAAAACTGACCATCGAAAACCACTGCTACCAATCCCCCGAATTTCGCAAAATGCACCTGGAACTGGCGAAAGTCGGCAACAGCCTAGACATTCTGCACTGCGTCATGTTTCCCCGTCCCAACTACCCGATTCCCATGTTCGGAACCGACTTAGTGGGGGGACGCGGCCAAATTAGCGCCGCCATCGTCGATTTATCTCCCACCACCGCTGATTTAACCCTGTCGGACAACTACCGCAGCGCCTTACAAGCCTTACCGAAAGCGGAATTCGCACAACCGCGAGACCTTCCCCCCTGGGGCGACATCTTCTCCGAATTCTGTTTGTTCGTGCGTCCGGCGGACGAAGCCGAAGAAACCCGGTTTTTAGAACGAGTCACGGGTTATCTGACGGTTCACTGTCAGCAAGCCAAGGCGACGACTCCCGTGTCTCCCCAGGAAGAAGCGCAAGTTCGCGCCGGACAACAGTATTACTGTACGAAACAGCGCCAGAACGATAAAACTCGCCGCGTGTTGGAAAAAGCCTTTGGAGAAAGTTGGGCCGAACGCTATATGACGACCGTCTTGTTCGACCTTCCGCCGGAGGGTTAACCGAACCCGAAAGGGCGGTTCGTGCGATCGAAAAATTCTCGGTATCGAATCGTTTTCTCCGGATAGAGCCGAAATTGATGCGTACTTGGAAATAGAAACTCAAAGAAGGGATTCTATACCATGCGCATCTATAGCTCGATCTTGCTGTCTAGCTTACTGTTGGTCGGTTTTGCCGCCAACGCCCGGGCGATCGAATCGGTATCCTCGAACGTTCGTGTTGACAATTCTATTGAAGTTTTATCGACTGATAAAAGTAACACGGATACCGTACCGCACCGGGGTAGCGGTCGATAAAACTCAGGTTCAACAGGAGTTGAACTAACTTCTCAAATGCTAGGTATCCGTATTAAAGTCGTCGCTTTAATACGGATATTTTTTATTTTTTCGGGTAGGATTTGCGTATTTATATGGGGGATATATCGATCGATATCTGTAAATTTTCAGAGACTCGGTGTTTTTGAGAACCCGAATTTTTCACCACAGTCCTATTAACGAACTGTGAGTTGAAACTCGTCGAATTTCCGCACGTCCGACTCGGGATTTCGCGTGTCGAAGTAATAACTGGTCACCGTACCCGTTTCCGTCTCGAAGATGCTAAAAGCGGTGATATCGTTGCTGGCAATATAAGGCAGCGGTTCGCCGACTTCGTTTTTCAAGGGTTCGATCGAAGGAAACACCGGTTCTAACCCGTAAGGATCGCCGGTGGCCGCATAGTTGGGATCGTTGTCTCGCGGCACCTTGCGGGTTTGAGTTTTCCAAAAGGCGCCGTAGCTGTTGCCCACGTTCGACGACTCCAGATAATGGGTTCCAGCAGGGCTGAGGAAGCGATTCCACAGGTGAGAATGACCGAAATACACCAGTTGCACCCCCGCCGCTTCCAACAAAGGCAGTACGTCTCGCTGTAAATAATCGTTTTCCTTGGGATATTCGTAGCGAACGGCGGTAACTTTCCCCGTCTCGTCGCGATCGATCTGCGGAACGGGGTCAGTATAGGCCGGAACGATGTTTCCCCCGAGAGTATGAGGCGGATGGTGAAACATCACGATTTTATACTTGGCCGAGCGAAATTCCGGACTGTTGAGTTCCTTCACCAGCCATTCGTATTGAGGACTTCCTGGTTCGATCGACTCGAAGATATGCTGTCCGTATCCCCATTTCGTCGGATCGTCGAGATCCTCGGTGCGTTCCTGATAGCGTCCCTTAATCGTCTCGTCCGTTTGCGGTTTGCGCCAAACGTTCGTAGCGTACAGCACCACCAAGCGCAGGTCGCCGAAACTGCTGGCGTAATAGGTTTTCCCCCCCGGATCGCTGTGGGGAATCGAAAAGATTTCCTCGTAAGTGTCGGTATTGAACGAATTGGCTTTCACCCAAGCTTGGCGCACCTGGGGATCGTCGCCGATGGCATTTTCCTCGTAGCGTTCCTTGGCAACGCGGCGGGGAACCGCATCGTTAAACTGGGCGTGGAGGGGCGTTTCGCCGCTGTAGCGTCCCATGACTTCGTGGTTGCCGATAGTGGGAAACAGCGGTGCGTTCTGCACGATCGCCGCCCCGCGATACCGCGTCACCCTGCCGTTTTTCTGCAAGTCGTAATCAGCGTATCCTTGCAAACAGGGGAAAAAGGCGTTTCCGTTGTCGCTGTCGAACCATTCCGAAGCGCGATCGGGAATATTAACCAGATCCCCCGCGTGAAACACGGCATCGACCTGTCCGACTGTTTCAGCCACTTTCTGCAAGTTCGCCGCCGTCATCGGCATCAGTTGGTGATCGGATGTTAAAAGAATTTTCAACGGCGTTCCCACCGCCGGGGCAGCAAACAGCGTAAATTCTTCACTGGAGAGGATTTCGCCGTCTTCTCGCTGGCTGCTGACGATGTAGGGAATCCGTTGTCCTGGGGTTAGCCCTCGAATTTCGGCTTCGTGTCGCCAAATCTCGCGGCGAGTCGGAGTTGCCAGGCTTTCAGTGTCGGGAAGGTTCGAGTCTTTATCTTCCCGAGTTCGGGTGAGGCGAGTTGTGTTGGCGAGTTCCGTGTGGTTGTTGGCGGTGACGGTATGGCGCAAGCCGCGAAATTCGGTAAACCAGACAACGCGCACCGATGTAGCGGTGGGAAATTGAAGGAAGGGATCGGTGAGAAAGGGGGATTGATCGGGCATGGTAGTCGTCGGGGTGGGAGCTTCTCGAACGGCGACGGACAGGATGATTACGAATCCCGCGATCGCCAGGGTTAGGACGAGAAGATAGTACCGCAAGACAGACATGGTGGTGGTGGGGGTGAGGGGACGATCGGTCTGGAGGAGATGAGCGGTGAGTGGCAACGGTGAACATTGTCCAGCCCCGTCACACACCCTTGTATGTTGGCGGTGTACGTGGTCGCTGCGTGACGATTTCTCGGTTTCAGGTTCGACATCCTATTTTTCAAGTCACACACCCTACCACTGCAAAAAGCCTACTCGATCTCGCTGGAGATGAGTAGGCTTTTCAGGGGATATTCGATCTGCAATCGGAGCGGCGGGATTTGAACCCACGACCCCCACTACCCCAAAGTGGTGCGCTACCAAGCTGCGCTACGCCCCGTTGACAGGTTACTATCATAGCACACTGAAAAATTTTGGCAACCCATGTCTGAAAAAATTTCTGAATTTCTGCCGAGGAGAACCCACGCCGAACGAGAGGGAGAGGGGATTTGGCGGATTGCTCAACATCATTTAAATTTGTGGGAAATTTGTCCGCGCCTGTTTCAGGAAAAGGTTCTCGAACGTCGCGAACCGCCGTTGGAAGCCGAACACCGGGAAGCGCAGATGGCGGGGAATCGTTTTCACTTGCTGATGCAGCAGCGAGAATTGGGGTTGCCCATCGATCGATTTTTGGAAGAAGAGCCTCGTCTGGGACGGTGGTTGCAGAATTTTTTGGAAAACGCCCCAGTTCTGCTGTCGCCGAATCCTCTCGACGTGGCAGCCGAACGGCGACAAGCGGAACACGAACGAACGCTGAGTTTTCAGGGGGTGTTGTTGGTGGTTCGGTACGATTTGCTGGTGTGTCGCGATCGCTCGGCGCAAATCCTCGATTGGAAAACCTATCCCCGTCCGAAAACGCCGAAATCCCTGGAGAAAAACTGGCAAACTTGGCTTTATCCGTTTGTTTTAGCTGAAACCAGCGAGTACGACCCGGAAGATATTTCTATGACTTACTGGTTTACCGAATCTCAGGCAGAGGCTTCAGAGGGAGACGAACCTCAATATTGGCAGTTTGCCTATTCTCAGGAGAAACACCGCCAGACGCGACAAAGACTGACGAGGTTACTGGCGCAGTTTCAGGAACGCTGGCAAGCCTATCAAAAGGGAACGCCGTTTCCCTCGCGATGGCAGTTAGGACGAACCGACTGTCCGAAACAAGACCACTGCGTCTGTCCCCACGGCGAGGATTCTCAAACACACCGTTGGTCTGTGGCGGATATTCCCGAAGTCTCCATTTAAAGATAAGGTAGACTTCGTTGTGAAAAATGGAGAGCGCGAGCGTTAATCGGTGAAGTACTTTTTCTTGTCTGAAGGATGGACGGTTTCTCGGGTTTGGGGAACGCAGGGGTTATGGAACGTGACGGCATGGCGCAGACAACCCGATATCCAACGTTTGAATCTTTGTATTATCGAGCGGGACGAGCGGCTGTGGCTCCATCAAGTCGAAGATGCTGTGTTGATGGTGGAGGTGCGCCCTCAAGCCGATACGAACGGTTTGACCATCGGCCACGTGGTTCTCAAACGGTTGATGGACGCCGAAAAAGTCATCGAACGACTCTGTACTTCTTTTGCCACCTGTCAGTTGGGCCATTTCGAGACCGAACGATCGATCGAATAACCGATGCGGTCTCGTTCGGCCGGCTTCAGAGCGATCGCCGTTTTCGGTGCGATCGCTCTTCCGTTTTGAGGCGTTCTCGGACAGGGTTCGCGACGATCCCCGCGAGGTCTTCTTGCACAAAAAAGTAAATTCGTCAATTTTATGTATTAAAAATTAACATTAAAAACCGTCTCCGAATCGACCCCAAACACAAGCGAGTCGATGGCAGAAGACGACGACAGCCAAGGGAGCGTCTCGATTCTTAAAATCCCTTGCGATCGACTCTCACAATCGATACACTTCTTTAATAATCTTTAATTAAAGCAGCGCCTAACCCAACTGTAATTGCTCCGCCATCGACTCGCGTACCCAAAAAGGCGTCGCGCGATCGAAGCGAGAGTAAGATACAGACTCGTAAAATAGACAAGCGTTGACTAACCCGTCATAAAGGAGGAGCGTAGTCAATGGGACTACCTTGGTACCGCGTACACACAGTTGTCCTGAACGATCCAGGGCGATTGATTGCTGTACACCTGATGCACACTGCCCTGGTTGCAGGGTGGGCGGGATCGATGACTCTCTACGAACTGGCAGTCTTCGATCCCAGCGATCCCGTACTGAACCCCATGTGGCGTCAAGGGATGTTCGTGCTGCCCTTCATGGCACGCCTGGGCGTGACCGGCTCTTGGAGCGGCTGGAGCGTCACCGGAGAAACCGGAATCGATCCCGGATTCTGGTCCTTTGAAGGCGTCGCCCTGGCCCACATCGTCCTGTCCGGTCTGCTGTTCTTAGCAGCCTGCTGGCACTGGGTGTACTGGGATTTAGAACTGTTCAGAGACCCCCGCACCGGGGAACCCGCTCTGGACTTGCCGAAAATGTTCGGCATTCACCTGTTTCTGTCTGGATTGCTCTGCTTCGGTTTCGGAGCGTTTCACCTCACCGGGCTTTGGGGACCGGGGATGTGGGTGTCCGACCCCTACGGCTTAACGGGAAGCATTCAACCCGTAGCGCCAGCCTGGGGACCCGAAGGCTTTAACCCCTTCAACGCCGGGGGCATCGTCGCCCACCACATCGCGGCTGGGGTGGTCGGAATTATTGCTGGTTTGTTCCACCTTTCCGTTCGTCCCCCCGAGCGGCTGTACAAAGCCTTGCGGATGGGGAACATCGAAACAGTTCTCAGCAGCAGTATCGCCGCCGTGTTCTTCGCCGCTTTCGTCGTGGCGGGAACCATGTGGTACGGCAGTGCTGCCACCCCCATCGAACTGTTCGGACCGACCCGCTACCAGTGGGATAAAGGCTATTTCCAAGAAGAAATTCAGCGTCGCGTTCAATCGAGCGTTGCCGCTGGTGCCAGCCTCTCTGAAGCTTGGGAACAAATTCCCGAAAAACTGGCGTTCTACGATTACGTCGGCAACAACCCCGCTAAAGGCGGTCTGTTCCGCGTCGGTCCGATGAACGAGGGTGACGGTCTGGCCCAAGGCTGGCTGGGACACCCGGTCTTTACAGACGGAGAAGGTCGCGAGCTGAGCGTGCGTCGGATTCCGAACTTCTTCGAGACCTTCCCGGTGGTTCTCACCGACAAAGACGGCGTCGTCCGGGCGGATATTCCCTTCCGTCGGGCTGAATCGAAATACAGCTTCGAGCAAGCTGGCGTGACGGCGACCTTCTACGGTGGCGCCCTCGACGGTCAAACCATCACCAACCCGGCCGAGTTGAAGAAATACGCTCGGAAAGCTCAGCTGGGCGAACCGTTCGAGTTCGATCGCGAAACCTTAGAATCTGACGGTGTGTTCCGGACTAGCCCGCGCGGTTGGTTCACCTACGGACACGCTTGCTTCGCGCTCTTGTTCTTCTTCGGTCACATTTGGCACGGTTCTCGGACGCTGTTCCGCGACGTGTTTGCAGGGATCGACCCCGACCTCGACGAAGATCAAGTCGAATGGGGTGCGTTCCAGAAAGTGGGTGACAAAACCACGCGCGTCAACCAAGAAACCGCGTAGACTCGTCACTTTCACTTCGGGTTAATCGAATCGGTCTAACGAAAATTGTGTTCTCCGTAACTACAATCAGTTCGTTAGACCGTTCGACTTGATACACTGGACATAACAAAAAAGCCCTTCCCAAGGAACTATGGAAAGCGTAATTTACATCTTTTTCCTCGTGGCCGCACTGGCGGTGTTGTTTTTCGCCATTGCCTTCCGCGATACTCCCAAAATCGGCAAATAATCGCGAAGGGTTCGCGATGGCAGCCTAGCCCCAGTGTCGTAAAATTTACGAAATTTCGCGACACCGCTATTAGACGTGTGGCTTTCTTTAAGTCGCACGTCTGTTATCATGTTTGTAAAAACTTGTCAATTTAGGGTCGAAAACCCTCAATACTATGCGTTGTCCTTTCTGCCAACATACGGAAAGTCGCGTTTTAGAATCTCGATCGACCGAATCGGGTCAAAGCGTGCGACGTCGGCGACAGTGTTTGGCCTGTAACCGCCGCTTTACCACCTACGAACGTATCGAGTTCGTCCCGATTACTGCGGTCAAGCGAGATGGAAAACGCGAATCCTTCGATCGCTCGAAGCTCCTGCGCGGTATGGTGCGGGCTTGCGAAAAAACCTCGATTTCTTACGAACAGCTCGAATCGATCGTAGACGAAATCGAAGCCAAACTCCAACAGCGACCGAAACGAGAAGTTTCCACCAACGAAATCGGAGAAATGGTCTTAGGCTATCTCAAAGACCTCAGCGAAGTGGCTTACGTGCGCTTTGCGTCCGTCTACCGCCAGTTTCAAGGAGTCCGCGACTTTGTCGAAGCCCTCGATCGACTGCGGGCCGGTCGTCTCGACCTTCACGGCGGCGTCGAAACCTCAGATACCCTCGCCGTCGAATCCGAATCCGAAACGCCTCCCTCTTGCATAGCGCGGCCGTAACCCTGCCACCCCCCTATTGTTACCGAAATCGGCGAAAACATCAGCGTGCGATCGCAAAATATTAATCAAATCCCCCACTCTAACAACAGCGAAATCCTTTAGAGTACGGTAGAATTTGATATGTTAATATCGATCGCCTTCAGAAGAAGGTGATGTGGTGTTTCGTCAAAGGAGGGCTAGTCCGCGCTCGAAACTCTTACAGTCCGTCTAGCGTCCTACCTGCTCGACTCTGTAACACCCATCAGCCGGAGGCAAACCCCAGTTATGGAGATACAGTCCTAGGAAAAACACGCATGGTCAATCAGAACGTAGCAACGCACAGAGATATTGGTTTCACTCACGAGGATTTTGCCGCCCTACTCGACAAGTACGACTATCACTTCAGCCCCGGAGACATCGTGGCGGGTACGGTATTCAGTATAGAGCCGAAGGGCGCTCTGATTGACATCGGTGCGAAAACCGCTGCCTACATTCCGCTACAGGAGATGTCGATCAACCGCGTCGAGTCTCCTGACGAGGTGTTACAAGCCAACGAAACACGCGAATTCTTCATCCTCATGGATGAAAACGAAGACGGGCAACTGACCCTCTCCATTCGCCGCATCGAATATATGCGAGCTTGGGAGCGCGTCCGTCAACTCCAAGCCGAAGACGCAACGGTTCATTCCGGCGTGTTCGCCACCAACCGAGGTGGTGCCTTAGTTCGCATCGAAGGTCTGCGCGGATTCATTCCCGGCTCTCACATCAGCACTCGCAAGCCGAAGGAAGAACTCGTGGGTGAAGACCTGCCCCTGAAATTCCTCGAAGTGGACGAAGAGCGCAACCGTCTGGTTCTCAGCCACCGCCGCGCCTTAGTCGAACATAAGATGAACGGTCTCGAAGTCGGCGAAGTGGTCGTCGGAACCGTTCGCGGCATCAAGCCTTACGGTGCGTTCATCGACATCGGCGGCGTCAGCGGCTTGTTGCACATTTCGGAGATTTCTCACGATCACATCGACACCCCCCACAGCGTCTTCAACGTCAACGACCAACTGAAGGTCATGATCATTGACTTAGACGCCGAACGGGGTCGGATTTCGCTCTCGACCAAGCAATTGGAACCGGAACCCGGCGACATGGTGAAAAACCCGGAACTCGTCTACGAGAAAGCCGAGGAAATGGCCGAGAAGTTCCGCCAACAAATGTTGGCTAAAGCCCAAGGTGGAAGCGACGCCGACGCAGACAGCGAATACAGCGACGAAGACGAATTGGTTTCTGCAACCGACTAAGTCCAACACCGTTGAAGCGACTGGTCGCCACACTATACCAGTCGCTTTCGCTTAGGAGGGAAGTTTTTCCCTCCTTATTTTTGGGGAAATAAGGAGTTGAGTTGATGGGATGATGGGGTCAGATCCCCGGCATCTCGAAGATGCCGGCGATCTAGTAGGGATATAGTAAGAGATCTAGCAAGAAAACTGTCTTCATTGCCTCACTGTTCCCGGTTCCCCGTTCCCTGTTGACTGTTAAAAATGGCTTTTTGTATTCAATGCCGCGACATAACGTTTCGCGATATCGAGGCGGTGGTGTTCGATAAAGATGGCACGCTCGAGGATTCTCAAGAGTTTTTGCGAATTTTGGGAATTCAACGGGCCCGGCGACTGGACGCGCAAATTCCCGGTTCGGGAGAATCCACCCTCATGGCTTACGGCATCGACGGCGATACCCTAGACCCGACGGGACTTTTAGCCATCGGAAGCCGTCAGGAAAACCTCATCGCCGCCGCTGCGTTCGTGGCGGAGACGGGACGGGGTTGGATGGAGTCGTTAAAGGTGGCCCAACAAGCTTTTGAAGATGCCGATCGAATTCTGGGAAAACCCCAATCCTCGCCGCTGTTCGTGGGATCTCTCGACGTGCTGCAACATTTGGCGGAAGCGGGGTTGAAGTTGGGGATTCTCTCGGCGGATACCACGGCCGGGGTGGAACGGTTCGTGAAAGAACACCAGCTCGATCGCTATATTTCCGTCCGTATGGGGGTCGATCGCGGCCCCAGCAAACCCGATCCGGTGCTGTTCGCCAACGCCTGCGACGCGCTGGGGGTCAAACCTCAAAACGCCCTGATGGTGGGAGATTCCCCCCTCGATATCGAAATGGCACAGCAGGCGGGGGCGGCGGGATCGATCGGGATTTGTTGGGGAACTCCCGAAGCGGCGCATTTGGAAGCGGCGGACGTGGCGATCGATCGACTCGACGATATCCGCGTTGTCTCCCACTAGCGAATCGTCTGTTCTAAGGCCCCTTGTAACTGCTGGGTTAAATCCGCCACCGCCTGACGGCTTCCGCGACGCCCCGAAGTGTAGGTATCCCAAAAGTCCAGGGTGGACAGGGAATCGCCTACCGTCAGCCGAACCCGTCGATCGCCTAACGGTTTCAAAGGTTGCGATCGATCGCAAATTTGATTGAAGGTTTCCTGCAACAAAGCCAGGGTATCGGCGAACCGTTCCACCGTAGGCTTTTCGCGCACGTAGTCCCCGGTGACAGCGACGAAATGCTCTACCAGGCGCATATGCCACATCCGTAACTGCGATTCCGCCGCAATGCGATCGAGCAGTCCCCGTTCTACGGCCGAGAGTCGTTCCGGTTGCTTCATCTCCTCCCGATAAATCCGTTCCCATCCCGCCTGTTCCACCCGGCGACAGCGATCGATCGCACTCCCCTTCGGCCGCAAGTGAAAATAAGACTCCGACACCTGCAACGCCGCATCCAACAACGCCTGCAACCGTTCCGACAGTTCCGCGTTGGACTGGGGCATTTCCCCCTCGTGGGGTAACGGTTGCTGGTAAGTGCGGGCGTAAAACTGCTCCATCAACACCACCAACCGACCCCCCAGACGATACAACCGAGGATAAAGCCAATCTTCCGGCGAGGCGAAATCATCAGGATCTAACCCTTCCGAGTCCAACCCACAGGCGATTTCCAACTCCTGCAAACGACGGGCGATCGATCTCCACGGTGGCGAAACGAACTCGTACTGAATTCCCAGCGGAACGATCGCCACAGAATGGGATTTTCCCGCCTTCTGCAAGTCCTCCGCCGCCCAAAACGCCAACTGCGCCACCCCCGGTTCCAAAGGACTGATAATTTCGTTGTGGCCGTTCGTCGCCCCTTCCGGGGCGGCGGCCATGGGAAAGCGACCGAAAGCCAACAGTTCCCGGGCCGATCGCAATCCCACCCAATCCAACTGACCGCGACGGAGAGAAGTTCCCCCTAACTTAGAAAACGCCCAACCCGTCCCTCGCCCCAACCAGAGGGGAATACCACGATCGTAAATAAAATGGAAGTGGGTCGGCGAGGGCAGATCGATCGCCTGCTGTCGCGCCACCTGGGGCAACAATTCCCACATCAGCGACGCCAAACAGAGGGGATCTGTCGGTTGCGGATGTCGAAACGCCACCAGCAAGCGGGTTTCGCCGTCGCAAAACTGACGGTACAGCTGCGCCAACCGTTCGACGTTTTCGCCCCGTACCTCTTGAATTCGGGCTTTCCACCGCCGCACGAGGGGTAACGCCAACTTCGCCAACTGCCGAACGCCAGGGTTGAAATCCGGCGGGATAAACTCTAACGGAGGACTTGCGATCGCCATGATTCTGTCAGATTCGAGATTAACTCCGTCCTAACACGGAAGGTCTCCTCTTATTTTGGCAATTGTGACGACTCGGGAAGTGTGGTTTCGCCGCGTTTGAAGCCCTTCGTCCCCTCGATAAAATAAATCCACACCTCTGATTTCACGTTTTGCCCTTTATGCAGCCTCCGCTTTCTCCCGGCACCCTCTTACAAAACCGCTACAACATCGTGCAAACCCTCGGACAAGGAGGGTTCGGGCGCACGTACCTGGCCGAAGATCGCGGACGCTTCAACGAAGAATGTGCGGTGAAAGAGTTCGCCCCCACCAACACCGAACCCGCCGCCTTGGACAAATCCAAGGAACTGTTTCAACGGGAAGCGGAAATTCTCTACCACCTCCACCACCCGCAAATCCCCGAATTTCAAGCCATTTTCGAGGAAAACCAACGGCTGTTTATCGTGCGAGATTACGTGCGGGGACAGACCTATCAAGACCTTTGGCGCGATCGACGCCGTCGCGGGGAAAGCTTTTCGGAAACGGAAGTGACGCAACTGTTACGGCAGTTGCTGCCCGTTCTCAGCTACATTCACAGTCAGGGGGTGGTTCATCGGGATTTGTCCCCCGACAACCTCATCCGCCGCGACCGCGACGGTTTACCCGTTCCCATTGATTTCGGCGTCGTCAAGGAACTGGCCACGCAAATTCAAGCAGGGGATACAGTTTGTCAAGCCACCCTCGTCGGGAAAGTCGGGTATTCCCCCAGCGAACAGTTGCAAAGCGGACGCGCCTATCCTCACAGCGATTTGTACGCTTTGGGGGTGACGGCGATTGTCTTGTTGACGGGACGGGAACCGCAAGACCTCTACGACGATGGAAATTTTGTCTGGAACTGGCAATCTCGGGCCTCGGTCAGTCCCCAATTGAGCCAGATTTTGAGTAAAATGCTGGCCGAGCGTCCGGTCGATCGCTACGGAAGCGCCCAAGAAGTCCTCGACGCCTTAGCTGGACTGGCGAACCGACCCGATACGGTTCCGGTTCAAAACGCCCCGACTCCCACCGCGCAACCTTCGCAAATGCAAACGGTGGCCGTCGGACGCCGACCGGAACCCCTGTCTCAAAGCCGAAACGATTCTCGTTCGGCCCCGTCGATTCGCGAACAACCCTCGATTTGGGAAAATCCGGCGGTGGTGGCCTTGGCGGTGGCGGTTCTGGCGTTACTGGCGGGGTGGAGTTCTTGGACGCTGGTGAAAGCGTTTTTCGGGTCGGGAGACGAGGGGAGGAATCCCCCACCGGAACAGCCGTTCGAGATTCCCACGAAGACGCCAACGCCGAGTCCGAGTCCAACGCCGAGTCCAACGCCGAGTCCAACGCCGAGTCCAACGCCGACGCCGGAAGAAGAGATTACGTTCGATCGCATTCTGGATTTGACCCCAGGGACGAGGTTCCAAACTCAAGGGGTTCTCGACGCCAACGGTACGGACAATTACCGATTTCAGGCGGACGCCGGGTCGCGATTGAATGCGTTTGTGGAAGGGGAACGGGTGGTGTTGACGGTGTTCGACCCCCTGGGAAACCCGGTGGCGGGTCGATCGCAGCGGGTTTTCGGTTGGGAAGGGGAACTCGAAATGGACGGTCAATATACGGTACAACTGAAAACCGTTCGCGGTATTTCTGAGGGCGCATACGAACTGAGTTTAAGCCTGACGGAAGCCCCCACGCCAACGCCGACTCCGACTCCAACTCCGACTCCGACTCCAACTCCAACTCCGACGCCAACGCCGACTCCGACGCCGACGCCGACGCCGACTCCGACGCCAACGCCAACTCCGATTCCTACGCCGACGCCAACTCCCACACCGACACCGACTCCAATTATTCCCACGCCGCCACCGTCGCAAGTGGAAATCGAACGGTTGAGTTTCCCAGCGGGACAGGACGACGTTCAAGTGAGGGGGACGACTCGTCCTCAAGTCATTAAACGCTATTTGATTCCGGTGGCTGGCGGGCAGATTTTTTCGGTGGAACTGTATCCGATTACGCCTGCGGGGACGGAGGTGAGTTTTACGGTACGTTTACCGAACGGTCAGCGGATTCCGGAAGCGAGTAACGTGGTATTTTGGCAGGCGAAAATCGAGCGAGGTGGGACTTATCAAATTGATGTGGTTGCGCCCCGTTCTCATCCGTTTGAGTTGAGTGTGAGCGCCCGAACGCCTTAGTTTTTGGGATTGGGTTGAGAGGAGGGATTTTAATATTTTTGGGGTGCAGGGATTCACCACTGAGACACAGAGAATACGGAAACTTTTGGCTTTCACCATACTTTTTATTCTTTGTCAACCCCTAAAATTAGATTTAAGATATTGAGTTCGGTGGAGGTGAGAAGATAGCGATCGGTAAAGCGTTTCGATCGAATATGTTCGAGGCTATAACTGCGGAAAATGAGAAAGGGAAAATCGCGGTATCGATCGCCGATGGGTAAGACTTGTTCGGAGGGATATAATTGACGAATATAACTCTTTAAAATCCTGTGAAACTCTTGTTTTTCGGGTTCGGGTTCGCCAGACTGGAAATAGTCGCGGATGAGGTTTCCGACGAGAAAGGTAAATAGGGGAATTGCATAATATTGGTCGTTCCACTGACTCTGTTGTTGAAGTCGTTGAGTGTATTCGTGGGGGTGACGCAGTTCTTGGATGAGGTCGATTCCCCGTTTGACAGATGCTTTGAGATTGGGGGGAGAGTCGGGACTTTCTCGAATGGCGATCGCTTTGTTTAAGATTTCCTGGGTTGCGTATCGTTCGATTTCCGATAACCGCATTTCGTAGGTTTCGGATAAAGTGGTTTCGCGAATGGGAACCAATAATAAACTTCCGCAAACGTGACCTTGTTGGACTGGGGGAATGTCTAATAAACTGTCGAGTCGATCGCAGTATTGTTTGAAGTCGCGATCGAAGGTTTCTCGCAGGGTCAAATAAGGGGTTCCAGACGGAGTTTCGCGAAGGTCTTCCGATCTCAATAAAAATTCGCCGCGACTGAGGAGGGTTTTTAAACTCTCTGCTAAAGCCTTGACGGTGGTATTTTGGCGATTGCGATTGGCTTCTTTTTCCAAATCTCGAATCAAGGTCGCCAACTGACCGCTTAAACTCTGGCCCGAGGCGGAAACGGATTTTCCACCGATAGGAATCATCATAAATTTGTAGCGTCCGATATTTCCGTATCCTCGCATCCGCGTCAAAATTGCAGCTTTGAGAATGACCAACAAATTTAACAGACTGAGGAGACTTTCTTGCATCGAGAGTTGAATGCTTTCTGCGTCTGCATTTTCATCGTAATAAATGGCGCGATCGCACAGATAAAAGGTTAAGTTTTTCTCCGCATCGTCCAGACTTTTGCGTTCTCCCCCTTCCCAAAACTCGCCGCGACCGCGATAAATCACCTGAATGATTTCCATTAAATTGGTTTCAATTTGGAATTGGGGAACTTCAACTAAAATATGTCGCGATTTAGGAAAGGACAAACCGCGACTGGCGGAAGAGGTCATAAAAACGACCTTGACTTGATTTTGATACGCTCGAATTTGCTGTCTTTCCGCATCCGATAGATTCGAGTGTACTTCTAAATAGTGTTCCCGTTTGACGAATTCCTCTTGACTTCCTTGGGTTTTAATCGCTTCGATTAACTCTTGCAATCGCCGTTTGTTTTGGATGTAAACCAAAATTTGACCGCTATCGGGATTGCGGAGAAGTTCGGTTAAATCCTCGAAAATTTGCGCTTGGACGGCTTTCGGTAGTTTTTCTCGTCGTTCGGCTAACCAGTCTTGGTTATAGCGAACCGACTCGATAAATGGTTTGTAAGTAATCGCCAACCGTTTAGCGGGGTAGGAGTTGGCGTTGATGGCGATCGCCGGAAATTTCTTAAAGGTTAAGTCTTGACAAAATACCCCTAATTTTTCTTCTTGGTTCTTGACTTGACGAACGAAAATTTTATCGGGTTCTGGAGAAGAATCTTCGAGATGTTGTTGAATGACATTTCCATCAACGATCGACGCATCGGCGACAATGACTTTCAGGTTAAATCCCGATTCGGGATTCGCCAGGTTGTATTGTTTAATGATTTTATGAATTCCATGGAGAAATTCGACGCCGCTATCGTCTCCCGTAATTTCATCTATGGCGATAAATAAATGTTTGATGCGACTGGAGAGTTGTCGCATCTTCGTCAAATTCACTTGTCCTTCTCGGCTGTTGTAGCATCCCTTAAAAATTTTTTCAAAATGGTCGAGTGTATTTCGTCCATGTCGGTTAATTCTCAGGGATTGAATACAAGCTGTCGCGACGACGGTATTGGAAATGGGGTCGTTGATAGCGTTGTAAATGGCTTCGCAGAGGGTGGACAACACGCCAGGTTTGTTACTGGAATGGTCTTGGATGTTGCGATCGCTAATGCGTTCGAGTGAACGATAGGAATGCGATCGCGACGCTGGCGGTTCGTCGAAGGGGATAAATTGAATGGCGTGGCTGGAAAAGCGACCGGAATGCTGTCCTGAAATATACTGAACCGCTTTTTTGAAATGCTGTTCGTCGAGAAAGTTAGAGTTCGTGGTAGTACAAAATAGCCGGGGGTCGCAGAGTTCCCCAGTTTGCGAGTCTCGGAATTTCTCGATAATGTCTAAATTGACTTGTTTGCGAGGACTGACGTAGAAAAAGAGGAAGCCTTCATCGACTTTCGACTTCAAAAATTCGACAATGGCGGTGGTTTTTCCAATCCCTGGATTTCCCGTGAGAAAGAGAAAGGTCTTATCGGAGTTGAGAGACTGCTTCACCGCTTCAGCGTGAGGACTTCTCAAGTCTTGGGTAGATTGGAAATCCTCGAGAACTTCTCGATGAGGTGTAATGACATTCACCGTATCTCGACCAAGGTTCGTTAAATTCGCGATAAAGGGTTTCCCATCCTGAAAGCTTCTGGCGACGTTGCGGCGAATAATGTCGAACAAGTCTTGTCTCGCAGTGGCGATATCCACATCTCGGGTTTCCTGGGAATAGATATCGCGACAGGTTTTGAGAAATTCGAGATGTTTGGAGTTTTGAGACCGCAGAGACATAATACTGAGGGATCGATCGCTATATCCCACAACGTTGATGTGAATATCTTCAGTGGCGATATTTTTTCCGTCAATCGTCTCGGAGTGTCTCAAAAACTGATAGAAGCTGTATCCGTATCCTCCCGCTTGAATAAACTTAGCAGTTTCCTTATCTTCCCGTTTAAATGCAGTCAAATATCGCTTCAATTTATCAGAAAACTCAAAATCGAGGCTGTCGTCGCTTCCGGTATCGAGTCGCAGTTTCGCGAAAACGCTTTTCGATTTCAGGTAATTGATTTCTCGTCGCAGCAGACGACGGTGATGGTCTAAGGTTTTATCGTCGAGATTCAGCAAATCCTCCGCTTGTCTGACAGAAAACACCGACAAATCGACCACCAAGATTTTCAGTTTGCGTCGGTGTCGCAACAACAACAGCGTATCAGCTTGCAGAAATTCGCCTTTTTTCTTCTCATACTTTCGTTGAATCTCTTCTAAATTGGCGGTAAATTCTTCTCCGAGTTGAGACAGCCAGTCTTTAATTTCTTCGAGTCGATCTTTCGGATACACCCCCATACTGTTGTCTCTGGAAAAACAACATTGATAATAGAGAATTTCTGGCTTACGCTTCGGATACTTTTCAAGAGATTGAAGATATTCCTTAAAAAAGTTCAAGCCAGAAAGCCAACCTTTTTGAATTAAAAACAGTCCCCAGATTTTGATTTTTTCGATATCCCCCGGATCGACAATTTCAGACTGGCTACAAATCTGTTCCAGCATTTTGGGGAATTCCAAATTCTGGAGGTCTCGTCGATACAAGTCTCCAAAACGATGACGGATTTCCTGCTGTTCGATCGCCGTCAAAATTCCGATATTAAACGCGACCTCAAACAGCCGTCCGAGATTTTCTCCAACTCGATCGATCATCTTAAGTGTCCTCCGCTTGCTGTTTTTCCTGAGAAGAAGGCTTGGGGTTTAAAATCGAAGTCACTTCCGTTAAAAATGCCAAGTTATTAAAATTGGTTCGTCCGTCCATATGTTTGAAAATTGCATTTTTATGCAAGGAATCCTCGCCGATAATCCGTTCGTAGGGGTCTAGCTTGAGTTGAGGATTTCGCTGAGTCCGTTCTAATCGGAAAAAGTGAAAGAGAGTTAAATATCGCAGGATATCTTGTTTCAAAGACCCGTCGCGAATGAGTCCCTGTCTCAAATCGTCGTCGTCGAGAACCCCAGGATAAATATTTAACAGGGTCGAATAGGACATGACGCCGTTATAAAACCGTTCCTCTGGCTTTCCGACAGTGATTCCATTGAACAAGTTAAAAAAGACCACCACCTGCTGACTGGGATCTTCGACTAGATTCAGCAGGTTACTCGTATCCTGAAGCTGGTAAGACGAGGATTTGAGGCTGTGTAATTTACGGACGTAATACTTGTTGAAGAACATCGGATAAATATGGATGTCTTCCAAATCCCCCACCATCGATCGAATTAGGGTTGGTGACATGAAGTAAAATTGGCGTTCGTCCTGAACTTGCGTGACGTTCAGATTGCTCGTATAGGGAGCTTGTGCGATATATAAAATGTGACGATAGCCATGTTGGTGGAACTGATGAACGATATCGCTGAGAATAGAGGGGTGTTGGAATAAATCGCGATCGCGATAGTTTTGGGAAAAGGTTTTTCGCAGTTGAATGCGGATTTTTCCATGAGTTTCGGTAATTCCGATCGATTCCCCAAATAGCGTTGAAATTCCCGGGGTGCGATCTCGATTCGATCGCAACCTATCACTCTCTAAACTCGACACCACAATCAAGCCTAACTTATCTAACGAAGGCTCTTGAGTCGCTGACGTATTGTTGAAAGTAAAGGTTTGCGGTAACACCGAATACAGAGACGCCAACGCATTCTGTATTTTGAACGAACTCCTCTGTTTAATGCGGACGCCTTGAGAGTTCGATCGATGTCCATCGTTCAACAAGTGAGCCGTGACTTTCGATAAATCCGCCATGAACTCTTCTGACAAAGACGGATTCTCAGAATCTCCTTCGTGGAACCTCAACATCGGAACGAAAAGAGGTTTCTGAATTTTTTCAAGTTCCTCTAAAATGACTCGCAACGTCACGTAAAACAACAGAGACATCGTAAAGCGATAGATAAATCCCCGAACGGCGTTACATCGGCCTCGATCTAAGTGACGGTTGTTATAGGAAAATACAATAATGTTTTTGTGTCGAAAACTATTGCTACTGGCTTTTCGACTCAGCTTTCCATCTGGCGTGACTAAAATGGGAACCTGAGAAATCCTCTCGATTCCAGCATACTCAATATCAAACCTCTCTTGATCGGAAGTTTGATAATAGCGAATATCTTCAAATTTGAAGGTCGCGGAAAGCTGACAAAAGGTATTTCCGGAAGGGAAATTTTCTCGAATGGTCAGGTAACGAAGACATTTCTTCGGATTTTCACCGACGACATTTTCAAAAATGTGACCTTGACTCAAAGCGTCTTCGTCGTTTTCTAAAATTGCGCGACTGACGCCAATTTTACGATGAAAATATTCCTCAGACAATTTTCCTTTTCGTTTAACAAACTCTTGTAAAATCTGTTTCAGCTTGTTGATTTTAGCTTTGAGATTATAATCTTGCGTAAATTCGAGAACGAATTCACGTAACGTTTGTGTTTTGAGGTCTTCGTCGTTTCCCTGAAAAACAGGTAAGATGCGATCGTCGAAACTTTGACCCACATCGAAATTGATATCCGCTTCAGGATTTAACTGGTTGGAATTGTGGTCTGTTGCAAATACGAAGTAATAAAGTAACAACCGTCTCAAAATTTTTCGAGACAGGGTGTCGGGTTCAGTTTCCTGAAGTTGTTCATCCCAATTGTCTGGGTTGAGAATATGCAAGTTGTAATCGAAAACTGGCTCTCCGCCACGAGCCTGAACGGGATTTCCAAATTTTAACTTGACGCCAAAGGTGAAAGTTCGTTCGATTCCGTCTTCACTGGTGGTTTCTCCCAAACTGTCCGAAAGAATTGGAATAATCGGAAGTGCGTCGAGAGATTCAGCTCGAGAAAACCAATCTTTGTAATTGAGGGTTTCTCCTCGATAGCTAACCTCGTAATCGCCATCGGTTTTATCGGAATCGTTGATGTAGGATTCGATCGCTCTCAGTCGCCGCGTCAAATCTTTCAAATAAACCACATCAGGATTTTCTTCTGCTTCAAGCTGCTTTTGAAGGTACTCCAAATAGCAAATTTTGGCTTCTTTCTTGAGTTTTCCCAGGGATTCCGTATCCACCAGCCGCTGCAAACGGTAGAAATCGGAATTTTCTCGATCGATTAAAGTTTCTAAAGCCTCCTGAGCGTCCTCCAAATCTGCTTCGTCTTCCGCCGCCAACCGTTCTTCGAGATAGTTTTCGAGTCCCCGTTTCATATTTTCCTGAAACTGTTGGATATCCCGAACGGAAATGGTCACTTTGTGGAATTTCAGCAGCGACTCGCTTCCGGATTTATGCTTTTGGGTTTCCAACCCCGATGCGGACACGGAGGACGCCTTGGGAAAATTAAATTGCAGTCCGAGACGGCTCGAATTTTCTCGGTTTAATTTTTCTATAAAGCCATCTAATCTGAAATTTTCTTGTTGCAGAGTCGAGGTTAAATGCTGGGAGATTGCGTCGTGAATGCTGGTAATTAAGCCAGGAAATTGAGCTTGGCACTCTTCGACCAAGTTTAAGGTTATCGATCGCCCTCTTGGGTTACCAAAAATTGGATCGGAGATTGGCTGTCTAGAAATATTTAAGGTAATATCGTCTAATTGAACGAGAATACGATCGGCTCGATTGTCAAGGTTTTGTCTGACAGTAAAAAGATTTTGTTGTCGGATATTTTGTAATATTACTGTTAATAATTTTTCGTAATCGACGACAGGTAAATTACTTTGCCCTTGCTCTAATACGTTCATTTTACCTCAATCCAAACTTCAATTTTATCCCTACTATAATACCAGAAGACAAACGTGCGATCGAGTAGTTTTCAAAAACCTTTACGTCAATTTATATTAATATAAAAAATAGAGAAATACCCGTCTTAGGGTCGATCGACCCTTCAAGAGTTCCCTCCACGTCCAACAAAATAAAATCCAAACTGACGTTTGCCCCTGCAATCTTAGCGGTAAAATCGTTAAAATCGAAAAAAGGTCTAACCCAGACGAGCCGGGTTAAACCCCTCCCCTCGTCGCCTCAAGCCAACTTTTCCACCAGGGCGAAAACCAGGTTGACACTTAAATAACCGACCAGGGCGACCAAAAACAGGAACAGCCCAATGCTAAACACAGATCTGAGTTTTTCCATGAGAGAAACTTGTCCTCAAAAGTGAATTATCCAACGTTGTCCCGGTGGAACGAGTCAATTTCTAAAACCGCCCGAACCGCGATCGCACTCTGAACGCACCATGAACATTGTAGAATCCCTCAAAATGGCAGGTCAAACCCTCGTGTCCAACAAGCTGCGAAGCAGTTTGACCATGTTGGGTATCATCATCGGGAACGCCTCCGTCATCGCCACCATCGGCGTAGGACAAGGGGCCCAGCGATTCGTCACCGAACAGGTATCTTCCCTCGGAACCAACCTGCTGTTCATCATCCCCGGAAGTCCCGAAGCTCAACGTCGTCCCGTCTACCCCCCCCAAACCCTAGTTTGGGAAGACGCTCAAGCCATCGAAGAACAAATTCCCTCGGTGTCCAAAGTCGCCCCACAACTTAACAGCAGCGAGATGGTTTCTTATCGCAATCGAAACGTCTCGGGATCGATTTACGGAACCACCCCCGAACTGCTCAGCGTGAGAGATTTCGATGTCGCCCAAGGGCGATTTATTAGCGACCTCGATGTCCAACGAAACCGAAAAATTGCCGCCCTCGGTTCTGAAATAGCGGAACGGCTGTTCGGCGATACCAACCCCATCGGCGAACCGATTCGCATCAAAAACGCTACGTTTACGGTGGTCGGGGTGATGCAGCCAAAAGGTTCGACGTTTGGCACAAATCTCGACGAAACTGTTTTCGTTCCCGTGACGACGATGGCGAGTCGCATCGTCGGACAAACCTCACCTTACGGATTGACGGTAACGTTTATTAACGTCAGTATTGAAGACGAAACCCAAATGGACGCGGCCAAGTTCCAAATTGAAAACTTGCTGCGATTGCGTCATAAAATTGTTGACGAAGACGATTTTACCGTTCGCAGTCAAAAGGATTTACAGGAAACGACCAGTGCGATTACGGGAGCGTTGACGACGCTTTTGGCGGCGGTGGCGAGTATTTCCCTGTTTGTGGGAGGAATCGGGATTATGAACATCATGCTGGTGTCGGTGACGGAACGAACTCAAGAAATCGGACTGCGAAAAGCGATTGGAGCCTCTCAAACGGATATTTTGATGCAGTTTACCATCGAGGCGGTTTTGTTATCGGTGATGGGTGGATTTGTGGGAACCGGAATCGGTGTGTCTGGCATCTTATTAATTAGTAAGTTCACCACGTTTCAGGCGGGCTTGTCGTTTACAGCCATCGTCCTGGCTACTGGTGTTTCCGGTGGTATTGGCTTGATTTTCGGCGTGTTACCTGCTCGACGGGCGGCAAAACTCGATCCGATCGTGGCGTTGCGAACGGTTTAATTTCCCATTTCACCACGCTTGACCCAAAATGTCTTTTTCTGTCCCCTTTTCTCCCGGTTTCAAACTGGCCGTTATCCTGTTTGTCTTCGGGATATTTGATGAAGCGGCGATCGCACAAATTCGACTTTCCTCGGATTTCGATCCCGATCCTTTCCCGGTTACGGGAATTTCCGGTGGCGAACAATATACTCGCGATTGTGGCTATATCAGCGGTTTGCCGAATTTTGCGGTAACGTTAAATGAGGAAATTGAGGATTTGCGGCTGTTTGTGGAATCGGAGGCGGACGTAACGCTGTTGGTGGAAACGCCGTCGGAACGGTTGTGTTCTGACGACGTTTCCGAACGGATGCCTGAGTTGTCGGGGCGGTGGGAATCCGGTGATTATTATATTTGGGTGGGAGATTGGGGCGAGTCGGGAGAGTTTACGTTGTATTTCGATCGCTAAGTATTTCGATCGCTAAGACGATGCGGTTTCCACTGAACCCACCTCAGCCTCGGGAAGCGGCGGACGCAGCGACAGATACATCACCAATCCCAACAGGGGAATCAGCGACGCCGCCCAAAATACGCCGCGATGGTGGAGTCCCCGCCGTTCCATGTCGTCTTGGAGAAGGGTGGGAACCAGCAGACACAGCATACAAAAATCGAGAGTCATCACATGAATAAAGCGGTTGTCGTACCATTGGAGAAGGAAATCGTTCCAGTCTCCTTGGCTGATTCCGTAAGCGAGACAGACGATCGATCCCAGGGTTAAAATGATGCCTAAAACCCGCGAATCCCAGAATTTGAGAACGGCGGTTTTCTCGCCGCTAAAGCTGGGGTTAGGTTCCCGTAAGGCGAGATAGGGCAAAATGGCAAAGGCTCCCACGCCGAAGGATGCCGCAGCAAACGGCCAAGCCCCGATTTTTTGACCGCGTCCGTCGGCGAAAAGCAGGCAACTATAAGCAAAAGGTAAGATGCCCATGAGGTTAAATAGGGCGACGATAATGGGGTTGATGTCGCTCCAGTTTCCCGAGGAAAGGTCGAGGAGTAAATCGAGGGTTTCGGGTCGATCGGGTGGGGCGAAGCCAAAGGCGTAGATGAGGCTAATTAGCCAGAGTCCGCCGAAAAGCAGTTTTCGGGTCATGGTTGGAGTTGTTGTTTTAAGTGAGTTTTTTTAGGGTAGAGGTTGGGGCGATCGAATTTCAAGCGATCGCGTTTTTTTAGCACAGAGACACAGAGGACACAGAGGGATTGATGATTTTTGGGGTTCGAGGGTATTTTTAAGTTATATTTTAAGTTATATTTTTGAGTTTTAATTTTAGTTTTTTGACTCATTAAAAACCAGGAATTCTGTGTTATTTGTGCATCTGTGGTTAATATTTTTGATAAAAATTTATAAAATATATTAATTTGTTGCATTTATTGAAAAATAGGGATATTTTTGAAGGAATTTGATACAGTTTAGAAAACCCTAAATTAAGCCTTATGAACGTTTTAAGTGTATCGGCCACCTTTCCCTATCCGCCCAGTCGAGGCGGAACACAAGTTAGAACGTTTAATTTACTCAAGTATTTGAATCAGTACCATGCTGTAACCTTGGTGACGCAACGTCAAGCGGGCGTAACGGAGGAGGAAATCGAGGCGTTGCGGGGTTACGTGAGCGAACTGGTGGTGTTCGATCGACCCCCCAGCGACGAGACGACTTCCTTAGAAAAAGCCAAACGGTTTGCGGGGTTTCTCGTGGGGGGAACGCCGCCGAGTGTCTTATCCTATCGATCGCGCCCCATGCAAGAATGGATCGATCGGGCCGTAAAATCGGGAAAATACGACGCCATCACCTGCGAACACAGCGTCAACGAGATTTTCGTCCGTCCCCAATGGCGAAACCACCTCAAAACCCTCGTCAACATCCACAGTTCCGTCTTCGGAACCTGTCGCCAGCAAATCGAAACAGGAACCGCCGAACGTCCCCTGCGCGATCGCCTCAACCTCCCGCTGTTGTTCCGCTACGAAAACCGCTACTGTCAGAAATTTTCCAACATCGTCGTCACCACCCCCGAAGACGGGGCGCAAATGAAATTTTTCAACCCCGACAGTCGCATCGCCGTCATTCCCAACGGCGTCGATCTCGAACTGTTTCCCATGCGTCCCGCCGATCCCGGCGGCCATCACCTCGTCTTTGTCGGGGCGATGGACAACATCGCCAACATCGACGCCGTAACCTTTTTAAGCAAAGAGGTACTTCCTCGAGTCCAAGAACGCCACCCGGACACCCAGTTAACCCTAGTGGGATCGAAACCCGTTCCCGAAGTCCAACAACTGGCGGAGATTCCCGGCGTCACCGTGACGGGGCGAGTTCCCTCGATGGCGGACTACCTACACAAAGCGACGGTATGCGTGGTGTCGATGCGAATCGGGTACGGGATTAAGAACAAAACCCTAGAAGCGATGGCGGCGGGAACCCCTGTCGTTGGGAGCGATGCGGGATTAGAAGGGTTGCGCGTCGAAGGAGAAGACATTCCCTTGCGGGCGTTGCGGGCGAACCGCGTCGAGGAGTACGTCCGAGAGATCGATCGCCTGTTTGAAAACCCCCAGTTACGAGAAACCCTATCTCACAACGGACGGTCTTACGTGGAAACTCAGTTTACCTGGGAACGAGCCGGACAGTTGTACGAACGGGCGATTTCGACGTGAAGGGAGCCGGGGAGAGGGGGAGATGAGGAGAAAGCCCCATCATCCCATTACCCCATCATCACAAACGTCCGACCCAATCGAGTAAATAATGGGCTAACTCTAACTTGGTGCAGGAGTCGATCGAACTTTGGTTTCCGTCGGCGTCGATAAATACCGCTTGATTGAGATCGCTTCCAAACCCCGCGTTGGGGATATCGATGGGGTTGGCGACGATCGCATCGAGTTTTTTCCGACGCAGCTTCTCTAACGCAGGCGTTACGATATCTCCCGTTTGTGCCGCAAACCCAATAATGCGCTGGTGGGGTTGTTTGCGTTCCCCTAACTGTCCCACAATGTCCGATACCGGAACCAGAGGTAAGGCTTCGGGAAGTCGGTCTTTCGCCAGTTTTTGACCGTATTTCTGGGCGGGTTTTACGTCCGCCACCGCCGCCGTCATCACCACCCAGTCCGCCTCTGGGAGAAATTCAAACAGTCGTTCTTCCATCTCTTCGGCGTTGGCGACCGAGACGCCCCGAATTCCTGTTAAATCCGAGACAGCTTCCGGCGTCACCGCTCCGTACACTAGGGTCACTTTGGCGCCGCGATGGGCAGCTGCCCGCGCCACGGCCACCCCCATTTTCCCGGTGGAGGGGTTGCCGATGAAACGCACGGGGTCGAAGTATTCGCGGGTTCCTCCGGCGCTGACGAGAACGTGGCGTCCGTCCAAATCCTTGACGCCGTTGGTGTGGAGTAACGAGGCGATGTGGGTGACGATGCGATCGACCTCTGCCATGCGTCCGACGCCGACGCGATCGCAGGCTAAGCGTCCCGAACCCGGTGCAACGCCGTGAAATCGGGAGTCTTCCAACAGTTGTACCCAATTGCGACGAACGGAAATCTGTTCCCACATATCCGTATTCATGGCCGGTGCCACCAACACGGGACAGGTGGAGGCCAAAATCGTGTTCGTCAGCAAATTATCCGCCAACCCGTTAGCGAGTTTGGCTAGGGTGTTGGCGGTCATGGGGGCGATAACGATAAGATCGGACCATTCCCCCAGTTCGATGTGTAGGGGACGGCCGCGCAGGGACTCCCAAAAATCCGCGTCCGTGTAAGCGGGATGGCGACAGAGGGTCGCCACCGTCAGGGGGGTAACGAAGGCTTCCGCTCCTGAAGTCAAGACAGCGCGAACCTCCGCACCGTCTTTGGCCAACCTGGAGATTGCTTCACAAACTTTGTAGGCAGCAATGCCACCGGTCAAGCCGATGAGAACCCGTTTTCCAGTCAGTAATGACATTCAAGCGTATAACTCGAGACTGCTCCGCGCGAACAGTTAACTTTCGTCGCAGTCTTCAAATTCTAATAGATAGATGTAGGGTTCGACGAGTTCCGGTCGTTCGTAGGCGATCGCCCGTAACAGATGCCAATCGTCTAAGCCTTCAAACGGATTGGCATAGGCATCTGCATCGAGACGATCTGCCAGTGTTTTGACATCGGCTTCTGTTAAAGCGGAAATATTTTGACGAGATACGCTTAATGTCGTCATGGCTCTCACCTCCCTAGGATCGAACGGTTTGAAGCCTGCGAATGGGCATTCTCCGTTCTCTGTGTTTCATCTTAATGCGATCGCCTGTGTTTGAGGGGGGTAGATTTACGTTTTGTTATTTTATTTCTAAGTACAGGACAAAAAAGCTGAAAGCCTGAGCTTAAGCGGGATAGAGCAA